>CAZGDZ010000038.1:6486-10674 GCA_964524855.1 uncultured Macromonas sp. | reverse complement strand
TGGACACCACCACCCTGTAACTCATGCGCCGCCCGGCTTTGGCTGCCGCCCGGTCCAACATGCTGTACACCGCAGTAGACGGCGGCAGGCCCACGTGTTCAAAGTCCAACGTGTCTTCGAAACTGACGGACTCACGCACTGCCAAGGGGTGATCATGCGGCACCGCCAAGGCCAGTTCGTCGCGCCGGTAGGGGCGCGATTCGAGCCCCCTGAAATCGATGTTGCCCCAGCACACGCCCAGCGACGCCACGCCATCGCGCACCATCCCCACCACGTCTTTGGAAAAGCGTTCCTCGATGTCCACCTTGATGTCGGCGTGTGCGGGGTCGCGCATGAACTGGGCCAGGTCGTCGAGCAGCGATTCGGCAATGGCTGAGGCACTGGCTACCACGCTCACTTGACCCTTGATGCCGCCTCTGAAGGCGGCCATGTCGGCCTCGATGCGGTCCAGGGTGAACAGGATTGAGCGGGCATGCTCCAGCAACGCGCGACCGGCCACCGTGGGCACCGCGCCATGGCGCCCGCGCACCAGTACCGTGCTGCCCACCGCGTCTTCCAGCTGTGCAATCCGCTTGCTGATCGCCGACGGTTCGATGTGCTGCTCGGCCGCAGCGTCCTTCATGTTGCCCGCGTCGCACACCGCTACCAGCAGGCGCAGGGTTTTTAGGTCCAGGTCTCGCATGGGGTAAACCCGCAAATAAATTTCCAAAATGGAATTTAAACGCTTCCAAAACATCACTGGATGTTTTTTTTGGAAATCATAGACTCACCTTCATCCCCAGCGCAAGCTGAAACGTCACACCCCGTTCCGAAGGAAATTCGCTCCATGTTTCCCTTGCCGCCCCAAGCGGTCATCCGCGAAGTGGGCCTTCGCGATGGCTTGCAAAGCATCCAGACCATCCTGCCCACAGAACGCAAATGCGCTTGGGTGGCCCAAGCTTACGCCGCAGGCCAGCGCGAGATCGAAGTTGGCTCGTTCGTTCCCCCCAAGCTGCTGCCGCAGTTGGCCGACACGGCCGAAGTGCTGGCCTACGCCCAAACTCTGCCGGGCCTGATGGCCTCGGTGCTGGTGCCCAACCTGAAAGGCGCCGAGCGCGCGCTGGAGGCCGATGCCCACCTGATGCTGCTGCCACTGTCAGCCAGCCACGCGCACAGCCTGGCCAACCTGCGCAAAACGCCCGACGAGGTGGTGGCCGAGATGGGCCGCATCCGCGCGGCACGCGATGCCTCGGGCCGCAAGACCTTGATCGAAGGTGGCGTGGGCACCGCGTTCGGCTGCACCTTGCAGGGCGAGGTGAAGTCTGCAGAGGTGCTGCGCCTGATGCAAGCCCTGCTGGATGCCGGGGCCGACCGCGTCAGCCTGGCCGACACTGTCGGTTACGCCAGCCCCCGCGCCGTGACCGAACTGTTCGAGGCGGCGATGAAGCTGGCCGGCGACCGCTTCTGCTGCGGCCACTTCCACGACACGCGGGGCCTCGCGTTGGCCAACGTGTACGCGGCGCTGCAGGTGGGTGTGACGCGGTTTGACGCGTCCTTGGCTGGCATTGGGGGCTGCCCCCACGCGCCGGGTGCCAGCGGCAACACCTCGACTGAAGATCTGGCCTTCATGCTGGCGGCCTGTGGTGTGCACACCGGTCTGGACATGCATGCCCTGCTGGCGCTGCGCCAACAGGTGGCGGGCTGGCTGCAGGGCGAACAGACCCACGGCGCCTTGTGGCGTGCTGGCGTGCCCAAAGCATTCGCGCTGGCCGCCTGAACACCCTCTTAAGAACAGGACAGTTACATGAATACAGCATCCACCGGCCTGCCCCTGGAGGGCGTGCGCGTTGTCGAATTCACCCACATGGTCATGGGCCCCACCTGCGGCATGATCCTCGCCGATCTGGGCGCGGAGGTCATCAAGATCGAGCCGCCCGGTGGCGACAAGACGCGCAACCTGCCCGGCCTGGGGATCGGTTTTTTTCGCAGCTTCAACCGCAACAAAAAGAGTGTGGTGCTGGATGTGCACACCGAAGACGGCCTGGCGGCAGCCAAGGAGCTGATTGGGCAGTGCGATGTACTGCTGGAAAACTTCCGCCCCGGCCTGATGGAGAAGCTGAGCCTCGGCTATGCCGAACTGCAGCAACTGTTTCCTCGTTTGATCTACGTGTCGCACAAAGGCTTCTTGCCCGGCCCGTACGAGAGCCGCCTGGCGCTGGACGAAGTGGTGCAGAACATGGCGGGCCTCACCTACATGACCGGTCCGGTGGGGCGCCCGCTGCGGGCGGGCAGCTCGGTCAACGACATCATGGGAGGCATGTTTGGCGCCATTGGCGTGTTGGCGGCCTTGCGCGAACGCGACCGCACCGGCAAAGGCCAGGAGATCCAGAGCGCCCTGTTTGAGAACTGCTGCTTGCTGGCGGCCCAGCACATGCAACAGTTCCAGATGACGGGCGAGGTGCCGCCGCCGTTCCCGTCGCGCGTGTCGGCCTGGAGCGTGTATGACACCTTCAGTGTGGCCCATGGTGAGCAGCTGTTCATTGGGGCTGTGAGCGACAAGCAGTTCCAGATGCTGTGCGGCGTGTTGGCTCGCGACGATTTGGCCACCGACCCAGCACTGGCCACCAACGCCCAGCGGGTGGCCGTACGCCCCCAGTTGCTAGCACAACTCCAGAGCACCTTGCAGCACCGTGAATTGGACGAACTGTGTACCGCGCTGCAGGCGGCCGGTCTGCCTTACGCCAAGGTGGTGCGGCCTGACCAACTGGTACACGATGAACACCTGATTGCCAGTGGCGGCCTGGTGCCGATGGAAACCGACAACGGCGACACCACCCAGGTGGTGCTGTTGCCGCTGCTGATGGGAGGGCGCCGCCCGGGTGTGCGCCAGCCTTTGCCCAAAGTGGGCGAGCACACCGAAGAAGTGCTTGGCGCTTTGAACCTTGCCTGATTTTTCACCACGACCTTGACAACTGGAGACAAACATGACCCCCTTGCATTTCACCCGCCGTGCCGTTCTTGCTGCTGTTGCCGCATCGGCCACATTGCTGACCAGTGGCCTGGCCGCCGCGCAGTCCAGTAACACGCCCCTGCGGGTAATCTTGCCCGTGGGCGCAGGCTCCGGCGTGGACACCATTGTTCGGTCAGCGCAATCGGCTTTGTCCAAGGCGCTGGGTGGTCAGTCGGTGGTGATTGAGAACGTCGCGGGTGCTGGAGGCATCACCGGGACGCAGGCGTTGGTCCGCGCCACGCCGGACGGCAACACCGTGGGCTTCATTTCCAACAACCATGCGGTCAACCCCAGCGTATTCAAAAGCTTACCTTATGACAGCCTGAACGACATCACACCGATCAGTGTGGTGGGCGGATCGCCCTTTGTGCTGGTGGTCAATCCTGCCAAGGTCAACGTCAAAACCGCTAAGGACATGCAATCCTTGCTCAAGGCCCAGCCCGGCGCGTTCAACATGGCATCTTCCGGTAACGGCACCATCATTCACCTGGCGGGCGAGATGTATGCCGATGCTCTGGATATCAAGGCCCAGCACATTCCTTATCGCGGCATGGGCCCGATGCTGGCCGACCTCATTGCTGGACAGGTGGAGTTTGGTGTTGCCGCGGTGGCCGCTGCGCAAGGGCACCTGGCCACTGGCCGTTTGCGTGCGATCGGCGTGATGGGCAGCCAGCGCGTGTTGTCGCTGCCCGACGTGCCGACCATTGCGGAGCAGGGTTTCCCGGAAGTGGATGTGTCGGGCTGGTTTGCCATGGTCGGCCCCAAAGGCTTGCCGCCCGCTCAGGTCAAGCGCCTGCACGATGCCGTGGTCGCCGCTTTCAACGATACAGAGGTGAAAGCAGCCATGGCCAAACAAGACAACTTCATCAACCCCACGACGCCTGAGGCGGCCGCCAAGTTCCTCAAGGTGGAGCAAGAGCGTTACGCCCGCCTGGTGGCCAAGGCTGGTATCAAACTGGATTGACACAAGTTGGAGGTGGAGCCGCTTCAGGCCAGCGCCCCCGCCAACCCGCGCACACCAGTCGGCTGCTTCCACTGGCCGGCGTAGCGGCCCATGTCCAGCCCTTCGGTGCTGATCGCGGGTTGCAGGCCCATCACCTGGTCCGCCAGCACCTGGGCGCTGCCGCAGGCCATGGTCCAGCCCAGCGTGCCGTGGCCCGTGTTCAAAAACAGGTTCGACACCGGGGTGGCGCCCACCA
>CAZGDZ010000038.1:576-6476 GCA_964524855.1 uncultured Macromonas sp. | reverse complement strand
GTCATGGGGCGCAGGCCGGTCCAGAACTCGGCCTGGGCCAGGTCACCGCCTGGGAACAGTTCGCGGGTGACCTTTTCCAGCGTCTCGCGGCGGCGCGGGTTCAGGCGCAAATCGAACCCGCCCAACTCGGCCATGCCGCCCACGCGGATGCGGTTGCCCAGGCGGGTGAGGGCGATTTTGTAGGTCTCGTCCAGCACGGTGGATTGGGGCGCCAGCTGCTCGTCTTGCAGCGGAATGGTCAGTGAATAGCCTTTGACCGGGTAGACCGGAATGTCCAGCCCCAGCGGCAGCAGCAGGCCGCGCGAGTAGCTGCCTGCGGCCAGCACATAGCGGTCGGCCTTGAGCACGGCACCGTCGCCCAGGTGCACGCCTTGCACGCGTTGGCCCTGGGTGTCGATGCGCTGGATGGTCTGCCCCTGCAGGAAGCGCACGCCCAAGGCGGCTGCTCGTGCGGCCAGTTGGGTGGTGAACTGGTGGCAGTCGCCGGTTTCATCGTTCGGCAGGCGCAGGCCGCCCGCAAAGGGCACGCTGGCTTGGGCCAGGGCGGGCTCTATGCGGCAGACGCCGGCGCGGTCCAGCAACTCAAACGGTACGCCGCAGGCTTGCAGCACTTCGACGTCTCGCTGGGCAGCGTCCAGTTGCGCTTGGGTGCGGAACAGTTGCAGTGTCCCTCCGCTGCGTTCGTCGTAGCTCACGCCGGCTTGGGTGCGCCAGTCGCGCAGGCAGTCGCGGCTGTATTCCGACAGGCGCATCATCCGTTCTTTGTTGACCGCGTAGCGCCCGGCCGAGCAGTTGGCCAGCATGGAAGCCATCCAGCGCAACTGGAAGCCGGAGCCGTCCAGGCGGATGGCCAGGGGCGCGTGCCGCTGGAACAACCACTTCATGGCCTTGAGTGGGATGCCCGGCGCTGCCCACGGGGTGGAATAGCCCGGCGACACCTGGCCAGCGTTGGCGTAGCTGGTTTCCAGCGCCACGCCAGGCTGGCGGTCCACCACCGTCACCTCGGCGCCTTGGCGGGCCAGCGCCCACGCCGTGGTCACCCCAATCACCCCACCACCCAGAACAGCGACTTTCATCACGAAATCCTCAATGACTTGACGAATGTTGATGTTATGGATTGTTGGCAGCAGGGTTTTCTGTATTTTGTATGGATATCAGTGAAAATTGCTGATCTGTTGCCGGCGGCCTGTGGCTGCACCGAAAAATGTCTGAACTCGACCGCATTGACCGAAAAATCCTGGATTTGCTGCAGCGCCAGGGCCGCATGTCCATGACCGAATTGGGCGAACAGGTGGGCCTGTCCACCTCGCCGTGTTCAGAGCGCGTCAAGCGCCTGGAGCGCCAGGGTTACATCAGCGGCTACCACGCGCACGTGGACCCGATGCGCCTGGGGCGCTCGCTGCTGGTGTTCATTGAAATCACGCTGTCGCAGAAGTCGCCGCAGATTTTTGAGGCAGTGAAGCGCGAGGTGGGGCAGATGCCCGAGGTGCTGGAATGCCACCTGGTGTCGGGCAGTTTCGACTACCTGCTGAAGGCGCGGCTGCGGGTGATGACCGAGTACCGCGAACTGCTGGGCAAGATCCTGAACAAGATCCCGGTGCCCGCGCAGTCCAACAGCTATGTGGTGATGGAAGAAATCAAGGAGAGTACGGTGATGCCGATGGACCGGTGAGGTGGGTTGTTGCCCCCAACCGCTGCCGCACCACCTCCGCAAAATACCGTGCCCCGATCGGCAGCACCGCGTCGTTGAAGTCGTACTGGCCGTTGTGCAGCGGCACCCCGCCGGTGGACCCGGCCGCGCCGTTGCCCATGAACACAAACGCGCCAGGCACTGCTTGCAGGAAGGCGCCAAAGTCTTCCGAAATCATCATCGGCGCCACGTTGCCATCCATGTTTTCCGCGCCCACCACCGCTTGTGCCGCGCGCACGGCCACCGCCGTGCAGTCGGGCCAGTTCACGGTGGGCACGAACTCGTGGGTGTAGTCCACCTCGCAAGTGGCGCCGTGCGCCAGCGCGATGCCGTGGCACAGCTCACTCATGCGGCGCTCCAGCAAGGCTTGCACCTGCGGCGTGTAGCTGCGCGCGTCCCCTTTGATTTCCACATGGGTCGGAATCGCGTTGCGGATGCCATCGCTGTGGATTTCGGTGCACGACACCACGGCCGACTCGGCCGGGTCCACCGAGCGCGCCACGATGGTTTGCAACCCCAGGATGATTTCGGCCGCCACCACCAGGGGGTCGATCGCCATTTGCGGCCGCGCGGCGTGCCCGCCTCGGCCCTTGATGCGGATGACGAAGTTGTCCTCGCTGGCCATGATGCCGCCCGCCCGGGTGGCAATGTGGCCCACCGGCATGCCGGGGATGTTGTGCGCACCGTAGATTTCATCGACCGGAAAGCGCTCGAACAATCCGTCCTGGATCATGGCGTTGGCGCCCCGGCCATGCTCTTCGGCCGGCTGGAAAATGAAACGCACGGTGCCGTTGAAGTCCCGCTGGCGCGCCAGGATCTGCGCCGCACCCAGCAGCATGGCCATGTGCCCATCGTGCCCGCAGCCGTGCATGCAGCCTGGGTTCTGCGAAATGTGGGGCCGCCCGGTGGCGGTTTCGGTCATGGCCAGCGCGTCCATGTCGGCCCGCAAGCCAATGACTCGGGGGCCGTTGCCCACCGACAGGTTGGCCACCAGGCCGGTGCCGCCAATGCCGCGGTGCACCTCCAGTCCTATCAGCTCCAGGGCCTTGGCCACGTAGCCGGCGGTCTGGTGTTCATTGAAGCCGGTTTCCGGAAAGCGGTGCAACTGGTGCCGCCAACGGACCATCTGGGTGCACAGTTCATCGTCCACGTACATGGTGCTGTTCCTCGTGAGGGGTGGTTAAGCCTGGGCCAGCCAGGCCTGTTGGCGCTGGTGCACGGAGGCATCACTCTCGCCCACCAGCGTGGCATAGACCTGGGGTGCGGTGGCGCCCTCGGTGCTGATGAAGAGCACCCGCGAGCCTTCGTTCAACCCCACTGGGGCCGACAGCCCAGGGTCGGCCCGCAAACGCTCCAGGGCCGCCAAGCCCGCCACCCCCGACTCTCCCGCCACCAGCGGGATGTCCCGCGCGCTGCCTTGGGCCAGGCAGCGCATGGCCTGAACCGCCTCGTTGTCTTCGATGGTCATGAACGCATCGACGCAGGGCTGCAGAAAACGCCAGGCCAGCGGCGAGGTTTCGCCACAGGCCAAACCGGCCATCACCGAATCGACGCTGCCGGTGGCCCGCGCCGGGCGCCCCTGGATGGCGCTTTGCAGCAGGCAGTCGGCCTGCGCGGGCTCCACCACCACCAAGGTGGGGCGTTGGGCCCCGTGAAACTCCCAGAAGTAGCTGGCCAGCCCGGCCGCGAGGCCGCCCACACCCCCTTGCAGGAACACATGGGTGAAACTGCCCGCCGCGTCGCGCGGGTCGCCGGTCTGCTCCACCACCTCGGCCGCGATCGTGCCGTAGCCCTGCATCACGTCGCGCGGGATGGTTTCGTAGCCTTCGTACGACGTGTCCGACACCACTTGCCAGCCATGGGCTTCAGCCAGCCGGGCCGCTTCCGCCACCGATTCGTCGTAATTGCCGGCGATGCGCACAATCTGCGCGCCGTGCACGGCGATCGCCTGCTCGCGTTCTTCGCTCACCTGGGCGTGCAGCACGATCACGCAGCGACAGCCGGCATCGCGTGCGGCGGCGGCCAGGCCGCGCCCGTGGTTGCCGTCGGTGGCGCTGATGACGGTGTAGCTGCGCAATTCGTTCACACAGCGCCCCGCCAGTATGCCGGTGGGCTCCAACGTCGGGTGCAGGCGCAAAATCTGTCGCACCAGCGCGACCGGCGCCCCCAGGGCCTTGAAGCTGCCCAGGGGCGAACGCACCGATTCGTCTTTCACGCTCAACCGCGCCACGCCCAGGCGGGCGGCCAGGTCGGGCAAGTCGTACAGCGGTGTGGCGGCGCGCGCGATCTGCGGCCAGGTGGACAGCCACTGACGGCTCTCCTGCGCCCGATCGATGTTCATGACGGCGGCTAGTTCGGCCGGGTAGGGGGTGCGCACGGCGCGGGGGTTGAGGTGCAGCATGGTGGTATGGGGTGTCAGGCGGGGCGAGTTGAGGGGGTTTCAGCGGGCGCGCAGGCAGTCCTGCACCACGTCCAGCAGCACTTGGGCGCCCAGCACGAGTTGGTCGTCGTCGGTGTGTTCGCGCGGGTTGTGGCTGATGCCGCCCCGGCTGGGCACAAAAATCATGGCCGAAGGCGCGATGCGGGCGATCATTTGCGCGTCGTGCCCGGCGCCCGAAGTCATGCGCCGGTGCGACAGGCCACGCCGCCGCGCGGCGGCTTCGATGCGGTCGACCAGGCGGGTGTCGAACACCACGGGCTCAAAGCGCACCAGCCGCTCGGTGTCGATCTGCACGCCTTCGCGTTCGGCCAGCGTCACCAGAAAATCGGCGAAGCGGCGCTCGGCCGCCTGCAGGCGCTGCTCGTCTGGGTCGCGCAGGTCCACGGTGAACGTGGCTTGGCGCGGGATCACGTTGATCACGTCGGGCTCGAACCGCAGCGAGCCGACGGTGGCCAGTGTTGTGTCGGGCGCGGCTCCGACCACCTGCTCCCGCAGGAAGGTCACGCAGGCCGCCGCCGCATAGCCCGCGTCGTGGCGCAGCAGGGTCGGGGTGGTGCCGGCGTGGTTGGCCACACCCCGAACCGTCACCCGTTGCCAGGCAATGCCTTGCAGGTTCTCCACCACGCCGATCTGCAGGCCTTCGGCTTCCAGCACCGGGCCTTGCTCGATGTGCAGTTCGATGTACTCGTGGGGCACGATGGCGCCCGGGACCATATCTCCCGCGTAACCGATGCGGGCCAGCTCATCGCCCAGCCGGGTGCCGACGGTGCCCACCGTGTCCAGCGCGCTTTGCAGGTCCAGCCCGCCGGCGTAGACCAGCGAACCCATCATGTCGGGCTGGTAGCGCACGCCCTCTTCGTTGGTGAAGGCGCCCACCACGATGGGCCGCTGCGGCAGCGCACCGGCCTGGCGGTACGCCCGCACCACGGCCAGTCCCGCCAGCACGCCGTAACAGCCGTCGAGCGCGCCCGCGTGGCGCACCGTGTCGATGTGCGAACCCATCATCAGCGGTGGCGCACTCCCACCGGGTGCAGCGGGCAGGATGCTTAACACATTGCCGATCTGGTCGATGCGCACCTCCAGGTCGAGTTCGCGCATCCAACGCACCAGCAGGTCGCGCCCGGCTTTCTCGGCGTCGGTCAGGGCGATGCGGGTGCGGCCACCCGCCGTAGCGTCCTGCCCCACCGTGCCCAGCTCGCGGATTTGCTGCAACAGCAGCGGGGCGTCCAATGAAAGTTCGGTGGCGGTCAAGCGGCATCTCCAGGCTGTGATGGGTTGAAATGTTATTGGCCATGCTTGGATGACTTTTACGAATTTCAGCCTCAGAATCTGAACAAAATTCAGTTTTACCTTGGGGCCTAACCGCCATGAAACTCGACCATTACGACCGGGTGTTGCTCGACGCCCTGCAACAGGACGGCCGGGTGCCGCAGAGCGAATTGGGCCAACGCGCCCACCTGTCCACGGCGGCGGTGAACCGGCGGCTCAAGTTGTTGGAAGGGGCGGGGGTGATTGAGCGGTTTTCGGCCTGCCTCAACCCCAAGGCCCTGGGCTACGACCTGACGGTGATCGTGGAGGTGAAGGCCGAGAACGAACGTGCCGATTTGCTGGACGACATGCAGCGCCGCTTTGCCGACTGCCCCCAGGTGCAGCAGTGCTACTACGTGGCCGGCGCGTGGGACTTCGTGCTGATCCTGGCGGTGCGCACCATGGAGCAGTACACCGAGCTGACCCGCAGCCTGTTCTTCGAGAGCAACAACGTGCGGCGCT
>CAZGDZ010000038.1:0-566 GCA_964524855.1 uncultured Macromonas sp. | reverse complement strand
TGTGCTGATTTTTCTGGTGCAGTCCATGGACCAGTACGTGGCGCTGACGCGCGAGCTGTTCTTTGCGTCAGGCAACGTCAAAACCTTCAACACCCTGGTGGCCATGAACCGGGTGAAAACCGGCGCCAGCGTGCCGGTTGGCGCCTAGCTGATACCTTCATGCCTGTGCCTCTCGAATGAGGCGGTACAGGCCTGGAAGGTCTCCGTGAATGGTCCTCCAGATGATTTCAACATCCACCTTGTCGTAGCCGTGCGATACGCGGTTGCGCATGGCATACATGGCCTGCCACGGAATGTGGTCGTGCTGCGCAGCAAATGCCGGGTCTGCACGCTGGATGTTGTTGGACGCCTCTCCAATGATCTCGATGTTGCGGATCACGGCATCCTGGATGAGTTTGCTGGCCAAAAAACTCATTTCGTCCAGGTCCGAAACGTATTCCTCAATCCGCTCAATGGCCTCAAGGATATGGCCAAGGTAGTCGGGTACTCGCAATGCTTTGTTCATACCGCAACAGCCTCGGCCAGCACCAGACCACGGAACTTGTCGGGCAGGGCCTTGGGTGTCA
>CAZGDZ010000037.1:2396-10968 GCA_964524855.1 uncultured Macromonas sp. | reverse complement strand
AAGAGTGGACCAACATCCTGGCCACTTGGTGCGACAAGTACCCCATCATCAGCATCGAAGATGGCATGCACGAAGGCGACTGGGCCGGTTGGGCCCACCTGACCGAGCGACTGGGCAAGAAGGTCCAACTGGTGGGCGACGACCTGTTCGTCACCAACACCAAGATCCTGAAAGAAGGCATCCAAAAGGGCATCGCCAATTCCATCCTGATCAAGATCAACCAGATCGGCACCCTGACCGAGACCTTCGCCGCCATCGAAATGGCCAAGCGCGCTGGCTACACCGCCGTGATCAGCCACCGCTCGGGCGAAACCGAAGACAGCACTATCGCCGACATCGCCGTGGGCCTGAACGCGCTGCAAATCAAGACCGGCTCCATGAGCCGTTCCGACCGCATGGCCAAGTACAACCAACTCCTGCGCATTGAAGAGGACCTGGGTGACGTGGCCAGCTACCCCGGCCGCGACGCGTTCTACAACCTGCGTTGATGCCTGACACCCGAACCCACCACCGGCCCGCACGCCCATGAACGCCCGCTTGGTTGCAGTGATGCTGTTGGCGTTGCTGGGCGTCTTGCACGGCCAACTGTGGTGGGGACGGGGCAGCGTGCCTCAGGTCAATGGCCTGCGCGAGGACTTGATCGTCCAGAACCAGGCCAACGCGCAGGCACAACAGCGCAACGAACAATTGGCCAACGAGGTGCGCGATCTGCGCGAGGGTTTGGACATGGTCGAAGAAATGGCCCGCCAGGAGTTGGGTATGGTCAAGCCGAACGAAATTTTCGTGCAGGTGCAGCGTTCGGCGCCATGAGCGCGCCGAACCACTGCCTGGTGCTTCTGGGCGAGGCAGCCCCGGCGACACTGGCGCTGTGCCAGCAACGCCCGGAATTTTCTGACTGGGCGCTTCAGGCCCTGAGCTCACCCGACGACGGACTTTCTGAAGCGAGCTGGGCACCGAAGGCCAAGTGCCTGCTTTTGTCTCCCTCCCACATCAACGCCACAAACTCCGCACTGGCCGCAGAAGCGGCTTTCAGAACTTTACTGCAACAACAGGGCACGGCTTACAGCGTGGTCTACGCTGATGACGCTGGCTGGCTGCAAGGCGTGCTGCAGGCTTGTGGCCACGCCACCCGCCCAGAGCGCCAGACCATGCGCCGCTGGGCTTGCGATGCCTGCAGCGACCCCGACTGCGAACACCGCCTGTTTCAAGACCTGCTGGCCCGCCGGCCCGGCTGAATCACTGCACCTGGCGGGAGCCGGGCGGCTGTGCGGTCTGGCTCAGGAACAACTGGGCGGCGTCCACTGGGTCGAAACGGTACTGCGCGCCGCAAAACTCGCAGCCCACCTGCACTTCACCACGCTCGGCCAACACCGACTCGACCTCGGCCACGCCCAGGTTCTGCAACATGGTGGCCACCCGTTCGCGGGAACAGGTGCAGGCGAACTTGGGCTGCAAGGTACCGGCTTCAGGCTCCAGGCGCTGCAACGGCTCCTGCCAGAACAGGCGGTGCAGTATGGTGTCCACATCCAGCCCCAGCAACTCTTCCGCCTTCAGGCTGGCCGCCAGCATCGCAATCCGGTTGTAGTCGTCGCTCTGGCCAATGGCGTCTTCTCGCGCCTGCGCCGCCGCGCTGCCCGACAGGTTGGCTTCACCCAAAGTCGGCAGACGCTGGATCAATAGACCAGCCGCCACTTCGCCGTTGGCAGCCAACACCAGGCGGGTGTCCAACTGCTCGCTCTGCAGCATGTAGTGCTCAAGCACCTCGCTCATGCGCTCCAGCTTTTCGCGCCGGTCGCCGTACAACGGCACCACGCCCTGGTAGGGCTGCTGGCCTGGCAAGCGGTCCTTCGGATCCAGGGTGATGGCACAGCGGCCCTGGTTGCCCTGGTTCACCATCTGGCTCAGGGTGGCGTCGTCGGCCACCTCGCCATTCACCGTGGCCGTGGCCCGGAAGGTGAAATCGGGCTGCACTTCCACCACCGAAAGCGGCACCGGTCCGTCGCCAAAAATCTGCAACACCAAAGCGCCATTGAACTTGATGTTGCCTTGCATCAGCACGCCAGCGGCGCACATCTGGCCCAGCAATTCGGTCACCGGCAAGGGATAGCCACCACCTTCGGCCTGGCGCGAGAGCAACTCCTGCCAACTGTCGGTCAAGCGAACCAGCATGCCGCGCACCGGCAGGCCTTCAAACAAAAACTTGTGCAACTCAGACACGCGCGTTCCTCAACCCAACTTCTTCAAGCCGCGGCGGTAGCGCCGGGCATTGTCCACATAATGTTCGGCACTGCGGCGCAAACCTTCGATTTGCTCTGGCGTCAGTTGCCGCACCACCTTGGCCGGGCTGCCCAAGATCATGGAGCCATCCGGGAATTCCTTGCCTTCGGTCACCAGCGAACGGGCACCCACCAGGCAATGCTTGCCGATCTTGGCGCCGTTCAGCACCACCGCCCCAATGCCGATCAACGACTCCTCGCCCACGGTGCAACCATGCAGCATCACCTGATGGCCGACCGTGACCCGCGCGCCGATCGTGAGCGGAAAGCCCACGTCCGCGTGGAGCACACTGCCATCCTGAATGTTGCTGCCTGCGCCGACGGTGATGGTTTCGGTGTCGCCACGGATGACGGCCCCAAACCACACACTGCTGTCCTGGGCCAGCACCACATCGCCCATCACCTGGGCACTGTCCGCCACAAACGCACTTTCGTGCACCTGCGGGGCTTTGTTGTCGAGTTGGTAGGTACTCATCCCTAGAATTGTACGGATGCACACCCACACCGTCGATGCGGGCACCGATTGCCCCCTCACCCGCCCCGCGCACAGCGCGCCGTCCCTTGAATTGCGGCGGGGCGCCTGGCTCGCGCTGCTGTGCGATGACCCGGATGCCAAATGCGCCGCAACCACCGCGCTTTGGGCCCAAGCCCAAGCGGGTGTTGCTAAGTTGGACGCGGCAGCCGACCTCCGTGAAACCAACCTGAAGAACCCAGCCTTGCCGACCGATGCCGATGCCACCCCCGCACTGCCCGGCCGTCCGGCACGACCACGGCTGATCGACCCGGGGCAAGTGCCCCAGCGCTCGGTGCACACGCTGGAAGGCAGGGCCGCGCTGCTGCATGCCATTTGCCACATTGAATTCAACGCCGTCAACCTGGCGCTGGACGCCGTTTGGCGCTTCCCCGGCATGCCGCAGGCGTTCTACCTTGACTGGCTGCGAGTCGCAGCCGAAGAAGCGAGCCACTTCCTGCTGCTGCGCGGTCTGTTGCGGCAACTGCCCCGCGCTGGCGCCCCCTGGGATTACGGCGACTTCGACGCCCACGACGGGCTCTGGGCCATGTGCGAAAAAACCGCCAATGACATCACCGCCCGCATGGCGCTGGTGCCGCGCACCTTGGAGGCCCGGGGCCTGGACGCCACCCCGCTGATCCAGGCCAAGCTGCGCAAGGTCAACACCCCCGACGCGCTGGCCACCGTCGATGCGCTGGACATCATCCTGCGCGACGAGGTGGGGCACGTCGCCATTGGCAACCACTGGTTCCGCTGGCTGTGTGACCAGCAGCACTTGGAGCCGGTGAGCCACTACCGCACACTGGCCCGACGCCACAGCGCCCCCCGGTTGAAACCGCCGTTCAACGAAGAAGCGCGACGGCGCGCCGGCTTCACTAGCCTGGAGCTGGAGTACCTGCACGGTCACTGAGGCCGCTCACCCTCGTGGGTGGTGCTGGGCGTGCAGCAGCTTCAGCCGCTCGCGTGCCACGTGGGTATAGATGGTGGTGGTGGAAATGTCGGCGTGGCCCAGCAGCATCTGCACGGCGCGCAAGTCGGCGCCATGGTTGAGCAAGTGGGTGGCGAAAGCGTGCCGCAGGGTGTGGGGCGACAGCGGCACGTCGATGCCCGCCGCAAGCGCGTGCTTCTTGACCAGCATCCAGAACATGACGCGGGTCATGCCCGCACCGCGCGCCGTCACGAACAGGTCTTCGGTCAACTGCCCCTGCAGGATCTGTGGCCGCGCCTCGGCCATGTACCGCAGCAGCCACTCGCGGGCCACGTCGCCAAAAGGCACCAGGCGCTCCTTACTGCCTTTGCCCTGCACCCGAAGCACTTGGTCGGGCATACTCAGCTCGAAGGTACGCAGCCCCACCAACTCGCTCACCCGCAAACCGCTGGCGTACATCAGCTCCAACATGGCCCGGTCGCGCAAGCCCAGCGGCTCATTCACGTCCGGCGCCTGCAGCAACCGCTCCACCTGGTCTTCGCTCAGGGTTTTCGGCAAACGCTGCACCGGCTTGGCCGACAGCAACTTCAAGGTCGGGTCCACCGCCAGCAACCCTTCGCGCAGCGCCCAGCGGTAAAAACGCTTGAACACCGTCAACCGCCGGTTGCTGCTGGTGGCCTTGCCACCCGGCACCCGCCACGCCATGTAGGCGAACAGCTCGGCTTCGCCCGCCTCCAGCAAGCCCATTGCCGTCAAACCAGCCCGACGCCCACCGCAGCCCACGTCTTTCAGCCAAGCCAAAAACTGGGCCAGATCGCTGCGGTAGGCTTCCAAGGTGTTGGGCGACAGCCCGTCCTCGAGCCATAAGGCATCGGTGAAACGCTCCAACACGGTGTCTTCGGTCGCGGCTAACATCATGGCATGCCTATGCTACATGCCCTGCCAGCCTTTTCTGACAACTACATCTGGACTTTGCACAACGGCACCCACGCCTGGGTGGTGGACCCAGGCGACGCCCAGCCGGTGCTGGCTTGGCTGCAGGCCGAGCGCTTACAACTCCAGGGCATCCTGATCACGCACCACCACGCCGACCACACCGGCGGCGTGCCGGCCTTGCAACAAGCCACCGGCGCCCCCGCCTACGGCCCGGTGGGCGAAAACCTGCCCGACGGCGTGCAAAGGCTCACGGCTGGCGACCACCTGAACGTGCTGGATCACCCCTTCCGCGTGCTGGCCGTGCCCGGGCACACCGCCGGCCACATCGCCTTCTACACCGAACACTGGGACGGTGCCCCACTGCTGTTTTGCGGCGACACGCTGTTTTCTGGCGGCTGCGGCCGCTTGTTTGAAGGCACCCCGGCGCAAATGCTGGCCTCGCTGGACCAACTGGCCGCACTGCCCGATGCCACCCGGGTTTGCTGCACCCACGAATACACTTTGAGCAACCTGCGCTTTGCCCGCGCCGTGGAGCCCGGTAACACCGCCTTGCAGCGCTACCAGGCTTGGTGCGAGCAACAGCGCGCACTAGCCCTGCCCACCCTGCCCAGCCACATGGCGCAGGAGCGCGCGATCAACCCATTTTTGCGCATCCGGGAACCTTCGGTGCGCCAAGCCGTCCAGCAACAGGATGCTGCCGCCACCGACGACGTCAGCGCATTCGCCGCCCTGCGGCGCTGGAAAGACGGGTTCCACTGACGTCGCCAGCCGCAGGTGCATCGCCGATAATCCGTCGATTGACCTGACGCACGCGACTCCATGAACCGTTTTCGACTGTACCTGCCGCTGCTGGGCGCACTGCTGACCACCGCGTGTACCACGCTGCCCACGGCCGATACTGCGTCCACCGGCGACAACACCGGCCCGACCACGACCACCAGCGCCGCCCGCCAGAGCGCCCCACGTGGACCGGCTGTGGTGCCCTCGGGCCCCCTGCAAACCCTGGCGGTGGAAGCGCCGCGCGCACCCACCCCCGCCGTGGCCGCGCTGGAAGCCCCAGCCGACCTTTGGGTACGCATGCGCCGTGGTTTCAACCTGCCCGAACTGGACAACAGCTTGGTGCGCGACCAAGAGCGCTGGTACAGCAGCCGCCCGGACTACATCCAGCGCATGACCGAGCGCAGCAGCAAGTACCTGTTTCACATTGTCGAAGAGGTGGAACGCCGCAACTTGCCTCAAGAACTGGCGTTGCTGCCATTCATTGAGAGCGCCTTCAACCCGCAGGCCGTGTCCCACGCCAAAGCGGCCGGCATGTGGCAGTTCATGCCCGCCACCGGGCGCTACTTTGACCTGAAACAAAATGCCTTCCGCGACGACCGGCGCGATGTGCTCGCCTCCACCAAGGCCGCATTGGACTACCTGGAACGCCTGCACCGCATGTTTGGTGACTGGCACCTGGCCCTGGCCGCTTACAACTGGGGCGAAGGCAACGTGATGCGCGCCATCCGCCGCAACAAGGCCGCAGGCCTGGGCACCGGCTACGAAGACCTGCGCATGCCCGACGAAACGCGCCAGTACGTGCCCAAACTGCAAGCGGTGAAGAACATCGTGGCCAACCCGGCCCGTTATTCAGCCACCCTGCCCACCATAGGCAACCACCCGTTTTTCGACTCGGTCACCGTCCAGCGCGACATCGACGTGAGCCTGATCGCTCAACTGGCCGACGTGAGCGAGCGGGACTTCCGCCAACTCAACCCTTCGCACAACAAGCCGGTCATCATGGCGGCGGGCACGCCCACCATTTTGCTGCCCTGGGACAACGCCCTGCTGTTTGAAGAACGGCTGCGCCTGCACCAAGGCCCCACCGCGACCTGGACCGCCTGGCGGGTGCCGAGCAACATGACCGCAGCAGCGGCAGCCCAGCAACACGGCCTGAGCGAAGCCGAATTGCGAGACATCAACAAAATCCCCCCACGCATGCTGCTGCGTGCCGGCTCCACGGTGCTGGTGCCGCGTCAGGGCAAGATGGATGCGGATGTGCCCGAACACATCGCCGACCACGGTCAAATCCTGCTGGCCCCAGAGTCCAGCGGCCGGCGCCAAGTGCGGGTCAAGGTGCAAAAGGGCGACACTTTGGCCAGCTTGGCCAAGCGCCACAAAGTGAGTGTGGCGAACCTGCGCGAATGGAACAAACTGCACGGCAACGCGAGCCTGAAAGCAGGTCAAACCTTGCTGATCGAGAAGGCTGTGGTGGCCAAATCACCCAAGCCAAAAGCCCAGAAGACGGCCAAAAACACCAAAGCTCAACCGGTGAAAAAGAAGGTCAATGTCGCTAACGCCAAGACCACTGCCAGCAGCAAAACGGCCGTGACCAGCCGCTGAGCGCGCAGTGCATTTACAGGTTTTGCTTGCGGCTCAAGCGAGGTGACGCCGGAACCACTGCAAAGTGCGATCCCACGCCAAACGCGCCGCTGCCTCGTCGTAACGCGGGGTGGAGTCGTTGTGGAAACCGTGGTTGGTCCCGGGATAGAAATGGGCCTCGTAGGTTTTACCCGCCGCTTTGAGCGCTGTTTCGTATGCCGGCCAAGTGGCATTGATGCCAGGATCGTTTTCGGCAAAATGGATCAGCAAGGGCGCACGGATGCGTGAGACATCTTCCGGCTGCGCTTGGCGGCCGTAAAACGGCACGGCCGCGGCCAATTCAGGGTACGCCACCGCCGCCGCGTGGCAGACACCGCCACCGTAACAAAACCCGGTAATGCCCACTTTGCCGGTGGTCCATTCGCTTTTGAGCAGGTACTCAACGGCCGCAAAAAAGTCGTTCATCAGCTTCTGCGGGTCCACCTGCCGCTGCAAGTCGCGCCCCTGGTCGTCGTTGCCAGGGTAGCCACCGACCGAACTCAAACCGTCCGGTGCCAGCGCAATGAAACCCGCCTTGCCCAAGCGTCGGGCCACGTCTTCGATGTAAGGGTTCAAACCCCGGTTTTCATGCACCACCACCACGGCCGGCAATTTACCAGTCAGTTTGGTGGGGCGAACCAGATAACCGCGCACCTCGCCGTGGCCGTTGGGAGAAGGGTAACGCAGGTATTCCGGCCGAATGTCGGGGTCGGTGAAATCGACCTGTTTGGCCCATGCGTAGTTGGGACTGAGTGACGCCAGAATGGAGGCGGCCGTCAGGCCGCCAACCGCATACTTGGACGCTCGGTCCAGAAAATCGCGGCGGCTGATGCGCCCATGGACGTAAAAGTCGTAGAGCTGCAGCAGTTCGGGATGGAAATCGCGGGCGGTCAAACGGCTCATGGCATCCTCCAGTGGAGGGTGGATTGTGCAATCCTGCCGAAAGTTCCCAGCGGTGAAATGAAAAAGGAAGCCTGAGCTTCCTTTTGTTTGGAGCGGGAAACGAGATTCGAACTCGCGACCTCAACCTTGGCAAGGTTGCGCTCTACCAGCTGAGCTATTCCCGCGTATCTGGCGTGCTCTTTAAAAAGCATTGGCGTTGTCCGCCAAGACCACGATTATGCCCCAAAAATCGCGCCTTCCGCAAGCATAGCCAGAAGATTTTCAAGGCGTCGGCCACCGCCGCCGGGTCAGCGCCTGCTCGTCGATCTGGGCCTGCACTGAGGGCGCCAAGTGCGCTCGGGCCCAAGGCAGCAGGTGCTGGTTTTCCAGCGCCAAATGGGCGTCGTAATGGGCCACAAACGCCTGCACCTGGGCCAACGGCCAGTCGCACGGCTGCCCCTCACACAGCGCCTGCAACTTGGTGCGCAAAGATGCCCACAGGCCTGCCAACTGCCGGTGCTGGTCCAGCAAGTCTTCTACCCAGCCCAAGGGGGCGGGCTCGCCTGCTGCACGCGCCACATCCTGCACGGCGGGAAACAGATCCAACTCTTCGTCCTGGTGGTGCAAGGGCGCCGCCTG
>CAZGDZ010000037.1:0-2382 GCA_964524855.1 uncultured Macromonas sp. | reverse complement strand
CGCCATTGCTGAATCGCGGGCTGCGGCATCGAATCCGTGCTCCGCCACGTGCGGGCCCATGCGCAACAAAGTGGCACATTGGCGCTCGACCCGGTCGTGGCAAGCGCCAAACAGCTCCAGGCCTTCGGCCGCGGGCGAGGGTTGGCGTTCGGTCAGGTTCAATACCATGGCACCCACTCCTTGGCCTTCAAGACTCGCTTGCTGCCGTGGTCTTGGCCGCAATCTCCCGCAGTGCCTGTTCGTACACCGCCGACGGCTGACCGCCTGAAATCAGGTATTTTTCGTTCACCACCATGGCGGGCACAGAATGGATGCCCGCTTGCGTGAAAAAGGATTCGCGCGCGCGCACTTCGTCGGCGTAGTCACCGCTGGCCAACACCGCTTGCGCGCTGGACACCTCCAGACCCACGGCCTCCACTGCCGCGAGCAGGGTGGCCGGCTGGTCCATGGCAGCACGGTCGCGGTGGCAGGCGTGCAACAGGGCCATTTTCAGCGCCAGCTGGTACTGTGGATGCGCCTCGCCGACCCAATGCAACAAGCGGTGTGCATCAAAGGTGTTGTAGATGCGCCCGCGCCCATCCGGGTTGAATTCAAACCCCGCCGCCGCACCGCGTTCGCGTATCGTTTCGCGAATTTGCGCCTGCTGTTCGGGGGTGGAGCCGTACTTTTCCGTCAAATGCTCGCCGATGTCTTGCCCACCGGGCGGCATATGGGGGTTGAGCTCGAACGGCTGCAACTGCAAGGCCACCTGCACATCGGGTTGCAGGCGTTCCAGCGCCTGCACCAAGCCCGACAATCCAACCGCGCACCACGGGCAAGAAATGTCCGAAACGAAATCGATCTTGAGCAACGCAGGGGCGGGAGATGAGGCGTCGATGGGCTCAATGGTCATGGCAACAATGTCCTAAAAATACCGTCATGCAGGTGAGTTGCGCATCCAGTCGGCGGTCTGGAAAAAGCTCTGGTTCAGACGCTGGTGCAAATCGGGCGGCGCGCCCACGTCGCGCATGGCATGGTCCATGCAGGCCAGCCACTGGTCGCGTTCCTGGACGCCGATGGCAAACGGCATGTGGCGCTGGCGCAGGCGCGGGTGGCCGAAGCGGTCTTCGTAGTGCGACGGCCCACCGAGCCAACCGCACAGGAACCAGAACAGCTTTTGGCGGGCGTCGTCCAGCGTGGTGCCGTGGCTGGCGCGCAGTTCGCGGTAGCCGGGCTCCAGGTCCATCAGGTCGTAAAAACGGTTCACCAAGCGCTCGACAGCGGGTTCACCGCCCAGCCAATCGAACGGGGTGGCGGGCGGCTCGGCGGCGCTCTGGAGCGTAGGTTCTTGAATTGACATGGTTTATTGTGCCGCCTTGCGCAAAGTGGTCACCACTGGGGTGCGCAGCACGCCGCGCAAACCCCACCAACCGGCCATGAGAGCCAGCACGCCGCCCGCCAATGCGCCAGCCAGCGGCACCCACGGCGAGGCGTTCCAGGTGAACTCGAAGGCGTAGCGCGCCAATGCCCAACCAACCGCCACCGCCACCACCGACGCCAGAAAACCCGCCAGCAAACCCACGCCCAACAACTCGGCGCGCTGTACCTGCCGCAGCAGGGTGGACTGCGCGCCCACCGCCCGCAAGATGGCAAATTCCCGCTCCCGCTCGGTACGGGTGGCGGTAACGGCGGCAAACAACACCACCAGCCCAGCCGCCAGGGTGAAACCGAACAGGAACTCCACCGCGCGAATCACCTGCCCCAACACCCGCTGTACCTGGGCAATGGTGCTGCTCATGTCTACGTTGGTGATGTTGGGGTAGGCACGGACCAGCGCGTTGTCGAACCCTGGCTTGTCGGGCGCGCGGTAGGCGCTGATGTAAGTCAGCGGCACGGTGGGCATGGCGGCGACCGGGAACATGGCAAAGAAGTTGACCCGCATCGACCCCCAATCCACCTTGCGCAGGCTGGTGATGGTGGACTCCACCGACATGCCCGCGATGTCGAAGGTCAGGCGGTCGCCCAGCTTCAGCCCCAAGGTTTCGGCCAGGCCGTCTTCCACGCTGATGGCGCCCGCTTCGTCGGGTTGCCAACGGCCGGCCACCACCTGGTTGTGGACTGGCGCCTGAGCGCTGTGCGACAGGTTGAATTCGCGGTCCACCAAGCGCTGGGCGCGGTCGCCCTCAAAATCGTCGGGCGACACGGCGCGCCCGTTGATGGCCACCAACCGGCCACGGATCATGGGGTACCAGTCGTACTGGCTGACACCTTGATCGCGCAAGGTGGCCTGGAACGGCTGTGCCTGCTCGGGCTGGATGTTGATGACGAAACGGTTGGGCGCGTCGGGCGGCGTGGCCTGGCGCCAGCTGCTGATCAGGTCGGTTCTGAGCAGCACCAGCAGCA
>CAZGDZ010000036.1:0-11008 GCA_964524855.1 uncultured Macromonas sp. | reverse complement strand
CATCTTTGACCGGTCTTACGAGTTGCTTAGTGCCCAGATCCATCTTACCCAAAAGAAAATTCTAGTGCCGCGGGACATTTCACTGATCTGCGATGATGAGCCTGCCTTTGCATGGCTCGATCCCCCCATCAGCTGTATCCAATGGGATTACCGTCCTTGGGTGCGCCGCGTCGTCCGCTGGGTCGATAATATCGCAAACGGCCATGACGACCGTTGTCAGAGTTTCACCCAGGCGAAGTTTGTCGAGAAGGGTTCTATCGGACCGGCATCATCCGTTTGCGTGACTTCGTCATCCACTCCATCCCCATATCTCCAATAGTGAAAGTCACAACCATGGAGCCATTTACTCCACTTCCTGCAGTTGATCAGTTGGTCGCGCATTTGCGTGGTGCCATAGCGAGAGGCGAACTGGGAGACAGCATGCCGGGCATCAAGCGCATGGCAAGCACGCTCGGGGTGAGTCCCAACACGGTGAGCGCCGCGCTCGGGCGGCTCGAGCACGAAGGCTTCCTGGAGCCGCAGGGCCACGGACGCCGATCCCGGATCGTTCTGCCGGAAGATTTTGTCAGGCCGGCGTTCCGGGTTACCCTGCTGCTGTATGAACGCGAGGATTTGCAGTTGAGCTACGTCGCCGAAATCCAAAAGCGCCTGACAGAGGAAGGACATGTCGTCAAGCTGGCGGACCAGACCTTGGTTGACTTGCCGCGCCAACAGGCCGATGCCGCTGTCTGCCCCGAAGCGTCGGCTGTGCCGCAGCATGACGACATGCTGGGCCAGCGGCGGGCCATCGGGGTCCAACATCTCGGTGGGCAGGGCTTCGCCAGTGTGGGTGTGAACCCATTGCGCCGTGATGGGGTGGTAGTGGCCTGCATCGGCGTCGCGGCAGAGTTGGCCCAGCACCGCGCCAGCTTCTACCGAGGCGAGTTGGTCTTTGTCGCCCAGCAGCACCACGCGGGCGGTGGCGGGCAGCGCGTCCAGCACGGCGTGCATCATCTCCAAGTCGATCATGGAGGCTTCGTCCACCACCAACACGTCCAGCGGCAAGGGGTTGCCTGCGTGGTGGCGCAGGCGTCGGCTGTCGGGCCGCGCGCCCAGCAGGCGGTGCAGTGTTTGCACATCGGTGGGCAGCGCGGCGCGCAGGTTTTCGCCGTGGGGCAGGTGTTGCAGCGGCAACCGGTCAATGGCGGATGCGATGGAACCGCTGAGGCGGGCTGCAGCCTTGCCGGTGGGGGCAGCCAGGCGTATGCGCAGCGCCTGCCCCGAGGCGCCGGTGAGCGCTTGCGCTTGCAGCAGGGCCAGCAGCCGCACCACAGTGGTGGTTTTGCCGGTCCCCGGCCCGCCGGTGATGAGGCAGAACCGCTGTGCGGCAGCCACCGCGCAGGCCACTTTTTGCCAGTCCGGGCGGGGGCTGGCGTCGGTCTGCGGTGGGAACAAGGTATCGAGCCAGCCGCGCAGTTCGGGCATGGGCGGCAGGGCAGTGGCCATGCGCTGGCGCAGGTGCCCGCGCACGGCCTGTTCGTAAGTCCAGTGGCGGCGCAGGTACAGGCGGTGTTGCTCCAGCACCAGGGGTTGGGGGCCGTCGCCATGGCCGACGATGGCTGGGCAGTCTGTGGCTTGCAGCCAGTGGGCCAGGGTGAGCGGGCGCAGGGCTTCCAGCGGGCCAGTCAGCCCCAGCGTGGCCGAGGGGGATTCGACCAGGGCGTCCAGGTCCAGACAGGTGTGCCCGCGCCCCAGTTGGTGGCTGGCCAAGGCCGCCGCCAGCAGCAGCGTGGGCGGAGCCTGCGGCACTTCGTGTGCCAGAAACCGCGCAAAGGCTGCGTCCAGTGGGCGCAGCCAGCCGGCTTGAGCCCAGGTTTCCAAATCGGCGAGTGCGGGGTTGATGGTGTTCAGCATGCCGTGCTCCCGGATTCAAACAGCCGGTCCATGGCTTCGATGAGCGCGCGCGGCGGGCGCTCGTGCAGCACGCCGCAGGCTGGCCCGCGCCAGCCGCGCAGGAACAGGTACACCGCGCCGCCCATGTGTTGGTCGTAGTCGTAACCGGGCAGGCGCTGGCGCAGCAGGCGGTGCAAGGCCAGCAGGTAGAGGCTGTATTGCAGGTCGTAGCGGGCGTCCAGTACCGCTTGCTGCAAACGCGCGGCGGTGTAGTGGCTGTCGTCCGGGCCCAGCCAGTTGGATTTGTAGTCGGCCACGTAGTAGCGGCCTTCGTGTTCAAACACCAAGTCGATGAAGCCTTTGAGCATGCCGTTGAGTTGGTCGGCCTGCAGCGGTGGGCGCGGCGCCGCGTCCAAGGTGTGCTGGGTGACGAGGTGGTCCAAGTCTAGGGTGCTGGCCGGGGCAACGGCAAGCCAGAACTCCATCTCGGCCTGGCAGGTGGTGAGTTGGCCGAGGCAGGGGTGTGCTTCTTGGCCTGATGATGCTGGCAAGGGCAGGGGGGCCTGCAGCAGATCGGTCAACCAATGGGTGGCGGTGTCGGCCCAGGCGTCCCAGCCGTGGGTTTGGCACAGTTGGGCAACTTTGACGCGCAGGCGCTGCGGGTTGTTCAGGGCGTGTGCCCAGCCCTGTTCGGCGCACCACTGCAGCGCATCGTGCAACATGGTGCCTGCGGCCGAACCTTTGGGGAAGGTGTGCGCACCTTCCGTGGCGCTGTCGCTGGCGGGAAGGCTCCACAGGTCGAGTTGGGCTTCGGGGTCTGCGCCTTGGGGGTGGTCTGCACCCTCCCAAACCGTGGTGTCCAGTTCCGGGGGCACTGGCTCCAGCAGCAGATCGTCTTGCGCGGTGTCGGGCACGATGAGGTGGGGCGGGGCGTCGGCGTCGGGCGCGGCCAGACGCAGGGCTGAATAGCTGGCAATCCACCAACGGGGGCGGGGTTGGCCTTGATAGGGGCGGGCCACGGCATCTGGCAGCGTCGTCGAGCCACGGGTGGCCAAAGTGGTGGCTTGCAGGCTGCCGCCATGCGGTGCCGCACCCGTGCTGACAGGGGCTTGGTTGGGAGCCGCTTCAATGACCGTGTGCAGCGATCCCCCCAAGGCCGTTTGCAACAACGCCGGCCATTGCGCAGCGTCCAGCGGCTGGCCGCCGTTCACGAGGTGGCCGATGGCGCTGTCTTCCCACTGGGCCACGGGTGCCACGCCCAGCCAGGTGGCGTAGCGTGCGCGGGTCAGGCCCACGTAGAGTTTGCGCAGGTCTTCGGCCAAGCGTTCGCGGTCGGCGCGCTGGGCGGCCTCTTCTTTGCCGGGTGAGTCGCCCCCGGTGGTCAGGTGCAGATCGCCGTCGTCGCCATGCCAGCGCAGCAATGTGTCTTTGGCTTTCACGGTGCGCAGGTAGCTGGCCCAGGGGTAGAACACCAGCGGGTACTCCAGTCCCTTGGATTTGTGCACGGTGATGACGCGCACCCGCTGGGCGTCGCTTTCCAGCCGCAGGATGGGAGCATCGCCCCCTTCGCCTGTCTCGGCCAATTCGCGCTGCTCGGCCAGGTAGCGGATCAGCGCGTGTTCGCCGTCCAGCGTCTGGCTGGCGTGCTGCAGCAGTTCGGCCAGGTGGAGGATGTCGGTCAACCGGCGTTCGCCATCGGCCAGGCCTGCGCCCGCTGTGGGTGCCGTGGAGCTCACGGGCTCCAGCAGGCGGGCCGGCACGTCAAAGGCGTGCAGCATGGCCTGCACCATAGGCAGCACGCCGCGCTGGCGCCACACCTGCTGAAACTGCCGGAACCGCTCCACCATGTCGTCCCAGGCCAGTTCGTCGTGGCGCAGGCACTCCAGGCTGTGCCAGTCGAGGGCCAGGTTGCGGGTGGCGAGGGCAGCACGCAGGGCGCGTGCGTCTTGGGGTTGGTGGCAGGCTTGCAGCCAGCGTTGCAGTTCCTCGGCGCTGTCGCTTTGGTACACCGATTCTCGGTCGGACAGGTACACGCTGGGCACGCCATGGCGGGCTAGGGCGGTGCGGATGGCCCGTGCTTCACCCCGGTGGTTGACCAGCACCGCTACGTCTTGCGGGCGCAGGGCTTGCCAGTCGCTGTCACCTTCGGGGCGTGGCGTGGCAAACCCGGCTTGGCCGCCGGCCAGCCATTGGGCGATGGTGGCGGCGCAGGCCTGGGCCATCGGGTCCAAGGCGTCGTCGGGCTTGATGGTACCGCCTTCGGGCGATAAGGGCAGGTGCCACACGGTCAAGGCCGGCGCGGCGGAGCGGTTGGCTGACATGCCGTGCGGACACCAAAGTGTGGTGCGTCCTGCCGCTTTCACGCCATTGAAAGGGACGGGGTTCTCGCCATCGGTAGCCAGGTAGGTGAAAGCACCGTTGCCCGGTGTGCGCTGTTCGGCTTGGGTGAAACAGTGGTTCACCGCTTCCACCATCGCTTGGCTGGACCGGTGGTTGGTGTCCAGCGAATACAAGCGACCTGCACAATCGCGCCGCGCTTGCAGATAGGTGTGGATGTCGGCACCCCGGAAGGCGTAGATGGCTTGCTTGGGGTCGCCAATCAGCACCAGCGCCGTGCCCAGCGAGGGCGCTGCCACCCGGTACACCGCGTCGAAAATGCGGTACTGCAGCGGGTCGGTGTCCTGAAATTCGTCGATCAACGCCACCGGGAACTGCTGGCGGATGGCTTGCGCCAAGGCTGGCCCCGAAGGAGCTTGCAAGGCGGCGTCCAGTTGGCGCAGCAGGTCGTCAAACCCGAGTTGGGCACGCTGCGCTTGGGCCTGATCGAAGCGTTGGCGCATCCACACCGTGGCGTGGCGCAGCAGGTCGGACTGGCCATCGGGCAACTCGGCGATCTGGTGGGCCAGCTCAGCCAAGGCTTGCAGGGCTGGGTGCTGGGGGGCGTGGACCGGGTCTTTGTAGGCATCGGCCATGCCTTGCGGGGTCAGGCGGGTCCAGCCGGTTTTCAGGTCGGGTTGTGTCTGCTCGTCGTTGGCAGCCCAGGCTTTCAGCTCGTTCAGCCAGGGTTGGTAGTACTGAGCGCGGAATTTTTTCCGGTTGAGGCGGCCCTGCGCATCGTCGGCCTCCCAAATCGCTCTCAGTTCGTCAGTCCAGGCCGGCCAGGGGGCTTTGAGGGTTTGCAGCGTGGCCAGGCGGCGTTGGCGGTGCTGGGCCAGCAGCTCGCCTGGTGTCGTATGGCCCCGCGCTTGGAAGTCGGCATGCCCGGCGTAAGGCAGCAGGCGCCGCACGGCGGTCAACAGGTCTTTTGGGGCTTTCCACCACGCCAGCACTTCGTTCAGTTCGCGGGGGGGCAGGTCGCGGTAGAAGGTGCGCCAGCAGTCGCGGGCGGCTTCGGCCAGCAGTTCGGTCGGGTCGGTGGCCAGCGTTTGGCGGAACAAGGCCTGCCCGCCAAAGGCGTGTTCGCGCAACATGCGCATGCACCAGCCGTGGATGGTGGAAATGGCGGACTGGTCCATCCATTCCGCCGCCACTTGCAGCCGGGTGGCCAGGCGGGGCCAGTCGGTGGTGGGGTACTGTTCGCGCAATGCAAACAGAGCGGCCAAGTCGCCGCTGGGGGTTTCGGTCGTGCCAGCGCGGAACACCTCGGCGGCTTGGGCCAAGCGCTGCCGTATGCGGCTGCGCAGTTCCTGGGTGGCGGCGTCGGTGAAGGTGACCACCAGCAGGTCGGGCGGCATGAGCGGGCGGTCGAAGGCGGTGGGGTCGCCCTCGTGGCTGGCGCCCAGCACCAGCCGCACGTACAGCATGGCGATGGTCCAGGTTTTTCCGGTGCCCGCGCTGGCCTCGATCAACCGGCTGCCGTGCAGCGGGAAGGTGAGGGCGTTGAGTTGTTGCAAGCTCATGACGGTGAGCCTTTCCGCGGCACCGGCATGGCGGCCCACAGCGGTTGCAACAGACGTTGTACCCAGTGAGCGAATGCGCTGTTGGCGGCTTGCTCGGGCGGGCCGGCCAGCGCGGTGAAATCGGCAAAGGCGCGGCGCAGGTAGGGGCTGCGGTCGCGCTCGGCGCCTTCGCGTTCGCCTTCGTAGGCGCTGCGGGCGTCGCTCCAGGCACGGGCGGTGTCCAGCGGGTCGCGCCCCAAGGCGCGCAACCATGCGGTGCCGCAGCGGGCGGCAAACGGCAAGGGCTGGCACAGGCCAGCGTCCCAGGCGTGCAGCAGCGTGCGCCAGTGGTCGCGTGCCACGTCAGGCGGCAGCGCCGCGAGCGTGACGTTGCCCGCGTGGCTTAACACCGTGGTGTTGACCGGGCCAACCGCCAGTTGCGCCGCCAGGTGCTGCACCCAGTAGGGCACCATGCGGTCGAGCCGGTAGCGGCGCTGCGCGTCGGCCAGGGCGCTGGGTTCCAGCAACAGGCGCACGCATTCGCCTTGGTCGTTGCTGCGCAGGTCGTTCAGGCTGTCTTGCACGGTCCAGGTGCGGTTGCTCACAGTTACGGTTAGCGCCACATTGGCACGGCATGCGTTGGGCCACTGCGCGAGTTGCGCCGTGTAGCTGGCCATGAGTTCGGGGATGGGGTCGGCCAGGGCTGCACGCTGGGCCAAGCCTTGTGCACCGGTGGCCAGGTCGCCACGGGCCTGAAGGCGGTCTAGGTGCCGCTCCAGCGCTTGGGGCAGGTCTTTGCCGCGCTGCAAGGCCAGGCACTGGCTGTCCAGCAGCTCGCGGTGCAGTTGCCAGCGTTGCAGGCCGTCCAGGTCGAACGGTTCGTGGTCTGGCAGGTTGTCGTCCTGCGCCATCCAGTACACGCCCAGGCGGTGTTGAAAGAAGCTGCGCGCCGGGTCTTTCAGAAAGCTGGCAAGGTCGGCAAGGGTCAGCGGGTTGGTGGGTGTCATCGGCGGCAGAGGCGCCAAGTCGTTGCCGAGCGGCAAAGAAGGCCCGGTCTGCCGCCACTCGCGTGCGTAGGTGAACAGAGGAGCGCCTGTTTCCAGCCCCGCGGGTGTAAAGTAGGCCGGGCTGAACGGTTGCAGTGGGTGGTGGGTCGTCAGTGCTTCGGGAACGCCGCCGTTCGCCCCCTCGGGTGAAGCCGTTGCCAACCGCCACCCCGAGGCTAGGTGGTCGCGCAACTGGCTCACCAGCACAGACGGGCTGCGTTCACTGTTGTCGTGAATGCTGTGGCCCACCCACGAGATGTAGAGCCGCTCGCGGGCCGACAGCAGCGCTTCGAGCAGCATGTAATGGTCGTCGCTGCGGCGCGAGCGGTCGCCCGGGCGCGGCTGGCGCGCCATCAGGTCGAAGTCCATGGGCACCTGCTGGCGCGGGTAGTCGCCGTCGTTCATGCCCAGCAGGCAAATGTGCCGGAACGGTATGGCGCGCATGGGCATGAGGGTGGCAAACGTGACCGCGCCGCCAAAAAAGCGTTGTCCGAAGTGCGGTGTGTCCATGCCAGCCAGCCATTGCTCGGCCACCACGGTCAGGGGCAAGGCTTCGGTCAGGCGGGCTTCGGTGCAGGCGGCTTGCCAGTCCTGCAACTGTTGCTCCAGCCGCAACAGGGTGCCGGTATCGCGCGCAGTTTGCACCGGGTCGCGCGGATGCTGTGCGTCAAAACAGTCGCTCAGCAACTGGCGCAGGCGCTGGCACCAGCCATTGGCATCTGTAGGGGTAGACAGGGCTTGCCGGGTGCGGTCCAGCGTGTCCAGCAGTTGCACCAATGCGCCCAGCGCGGCCGCTTCCAGCCCGCCCAGATCGCCGAAGGGCTCTATGCCCTGCCAACTCTCGCCTTGGCCGGTGGCGTAGCCCAGCAACAACCGCCGCAGGCCAAACAGCCAGGTGTGAGGGGCGGCTTCCTGTGGTTCGGCGGGCAGGCCTGCCTGTTGCCGGTGGGCGCTGTGCAGGCCCCAGCGGATGTTGGCGCCCCGTATCCAGCGTTCCAGTGCTGGGCGGTCGTCGGGCTGGAAGCCGAAGCGGCGGGCCAGGGCGGGCACGTCCAGCAAGTCCAGCAAGTCGCTGGCGCTCAGGCGCGAGCCGGGCAGTTGCACCAGTGTTTGTACCGCGTGCAGCAGCGGGTCGGCGCTGCGGCGCGATTGGTCGCTGATGCTGAACGGGATGAAGCGTGGGTCGCTGCTGGGCAGTCGGCCGAACACCGCCTCTACGTGCGGTGCGTAGGTGGTGATGTCGGGCACCATCACCATCACATCGCGCGGGTGCAGCGTCGGGTCGGCCTCGAAGGCGGCCAGCAGTTGGTCGTGCAATATTTCCACTTCCCGCTGGGGGCCGTGGGCGACGTGAAAGCGCACCGATGGGTCTCTCAGTGCATCAACCGCGGGCCAGTGCGCCTGTGTTTCGCTCAAGGGGCGCAGTTCCAGGATGTCCTGCTGCAACTGTTGCAACAGGTGGTTGCCTGCGGGCGGGGTGAACACGTCGGTAGACCGGCCGATGGCCTGGAAGCGCTGGCGGTAGTGCTCCAGCCGGGCCGGGTCGTCGTGCAAGTTGAGCAGGCCGATGAAATCCCGCCCTTGCCGCCCCCAGGCCGCCAGCAGCGGGTGTGCGTGCAGGTGCAGGCTGTCCGGGTCCAGCACGGCTGGCGCACCGCTGCGGCGGGCGTGCCGGGGCGGGTGGCGCAAGGCGGCCCGCAGCACCGCATGTTCGGGCACGATGTCGGACCAGTCGTGCCGGCACGGGTTGTGCACGCACAGCAGCACCTGGCACCAGCGCCCCAGCACGGCCAGCACTTCCAGGGTCTGCTGTGGCAGGCTGGAAATGCCAAACACAATGATGCGTGGCGGCAAGCCCGCTGGGCGCCCCTGATGGCCTTCGCCGGTTTGCGCCGCTTGTGCCAGAAAAGCGCTGTGCACCGCCGCGCGGCCTTGGCGGCTGCTCAGCGGGAGGGTGGTGTCGTCCTGGGCCACATCGTCCAGCAGGCGGCGCCAGAGCAGCCCTTGCCAACGGTCGTCGGCAGACAGGGTGCCCCAGTCACCGCGCGCCCAGGCTTCCAGCCAGTCGGCGCGGTAGACTTGGTACTGGTCGAACAGGTCGGCCAGTTGTTCTGCCAATTGCTGGCGCTTGCGGCCGTCGGCATCGTGCGTCAGGTAATGTTGCAGGGGTGCATGGTCAGCGTCTGCCGGTAGTTCACCCAGCAGCCGAACCAGCCGCCATTGCAGGCGGTGTTTGTCCAATGGCGACACTTCAGGTACCTGTGCCGGCCCCAATACGGCCCGGTAGGCCTGCCACAGAAATTGCGATGGCAGGAAAAAACGCAACCCCGCCGCAATCCCCGCGCCGCCCCGCTGTGACGGCTCCGCCAGCGAGAGTTTGAGCCACTGGGCAATGCCGTTGCTTTGCACCAGCATCGTTTCGTTCACCAGCGGCGGCAAGGGGTAGCGCTGCGTCCATTGCAGCACCAGGTCGCGCAAGGTTTCGGCCTGGTTGCCGTGCACCACCATAAAGCCTGGTGGCAGTGGGTCGGGGCTCCCCATCTCCCTGTGCAAAGTGTCCATTCGGTTGATGGTAACCCGTCTTTCTGCGCGCCTTGCCGCACAATGCGACCCCATGAGCAAGGCATTCACCAAGGAAAACGACCACGACGATGACGATGAACTGCCGGGCGGCCCCACACTGCCCGCCGGGGGTAAAAACTACATCACCCCAGCAGGCCATGCGCGCTTGCGCGCCGAGCTGTTGCACCTGCTCGACACCGAGCGGCCCAAGGTGGTGGAAATCGTCCATTGGGCCGCCAGCAACGGCGACAGGTCGGAAAACGGCGACTACCTGTACGGCAAAAAGCGCCTGCGCGAGATCGACCGGCGCATTCGGTTTTTGACCAAACGGCTGGACATTGCGGTGGTGGTGGATGCGTCGGTGCACCAGGGCTCAGATCAGGTGTTCTTTGGCGCCACGGTGACTTACGCGCGGGAGGATGGGGCGGAGGTGACCGTGACCATCATGGGCATAGACGAAGCCGACAGCGCACAGGGCCAGATCAGTTGGGTGGCCCCGGTGGCGCAAGCGCTGCTGAAAGCCCGTGTGGGCGATGAAGTGCGGTTGCGCACGCCTGCGGGTTGGGAAAACCTGGAGGTGTTGACGGTTGCCTACCCTTCGTTCAGGTAGGTGCGCGGGGCGGGCGTACCCGCTGTGCCCGCACCACGGATGGGGTGCGTTTGAGCTGGCGCAACACCTGGGCCAAATGCACCCGGTCCCGCACCGCGATGGTGAAGCGCAGGTCGGTCGCGCTTTGAGCCCCGTCGTCACCCATGTGAATGTGGGTGATGTCGGCCTCGGCCCCCGCCAGCGCAGAAGCCACCTTGGCCAGCACGCCTTTGCCATTGACCACCGTCACCACCACCGTGGATTCGAAGAGGCGGGTGGGGTCCTCAGCCCATTCCACGTCGAGGAAGCGTTCGCTGTCCCGGTGCAGCAGCTTGCGGCCCACGGGGCAGTCGTCCGTGTGCACCACCAAGCCTTCGCCGCGCCCCAGGTATCCCACAATGCTGTCGCCAGGCAAGGGGCGGCAGCACGACGCGTACTGCACCGAAGCGCCCTCGCTGCCGTCCAGCGTCACCACGCCCTGGCTAGGCCGGTCGTCGTGCGCGGTGCCGTAGCGTTCTTGGCTGATCAGCAGCAAGTCGGGCTTTTCGCCTGCTTCGGCCAGCAGGGCCGCGAGCTTCTTGCCCACCATGCTGGCAATGCGTTTGCCCAGGCCAACGTCGGTCAGCAGTTCCTCGCGCGAGCGGTTGCCGGTGAAGCGCAACAGCTTGTCCCACACCGGCTGGTGCGCTGCGTCAAGCGTGGGCAGGGCGGCAATGCCCTCGGCGCGAAGCGCCTGCAGCAGCAGCCGTTCACCCAGCCCCATGGACTCTTCCAGCGCCAGGGTTTTGAGGTGGTGCCGGATTTTGGAGCGCGCGCGCCCCGTTTTCACGAAGCCCAGCCAGCTCGGGTTGGGCCGGGCATGGGGCGAGGTGATGATTTCCACCACATCGCCGTTGTTCAGTTCGCTGCGCAGCGCGGCCTGCTCGCCGTTGATTTTGGCGCCAATCGCGCTGTTGCCCACATCGCTGTGGATCGCATAGGCAAAGTCCACGGCGGTGGCGCCGCGCGGCATCGCCATGATGCGGCTCTTGGGCGTGAACACATACACCGAATCGGGGACC
>CAZGDZ010000035.1:5573-11063 GCA_964524855.1 uncultured Macromonas sp. | reverse complement strand
GTTTCCGCCTGATCCGCGCCTTCAAGAACCGCTACGGCGCGGTCAACGAGCTGGAAGTGATTGCCATCGAGCCCGGCCTGGAGCGCTTGCTGACCCAGGCGCTGGGCGGGCAAAGCATGGCGGCGCTGGACCCTGGCGTGGCCGACATGCTGACCCAATCTGCCGCCAACGTGGCCAACAAGCAGGAAGAAAAGGGCGTGCCGGCCTGCCTGCTGGTGCCCGATGCCATCCGTTCGTCCATGGCGCGCCTGTTGCGCCGTGCCGCACCGCGCCTCCAAGTGCTGGCGCACAGCGAAATCCCTGACACCCACCTGATCCGGATCGGCCCGATCCTTGGAGAACCCGCATGAACGCCCAACGCTTTATTGCCCCCACCTCGCGTGAAGCCATGGCCCAGGCCAAGGCGGCCTTTGGCGCCAGTGCTGTGATCCTGTCCAGCCGTTCCACCGACGACGGCTTTGAGGTGGTGGCCACGGCGGAAGAGCACTTGGCTTCCCTGGCCACCGGTGTGGCGCCCGCGACGCACATCCCAGCCCGCCCCAGCGCCCGCCAAGGTGCCAGTTTGCAACAGCGAGCGGCCCAGCAGTTGCCCCCGGTCTCGGCCCAGAGCAGCGTGGCCCAGGACACCGAAACCCTGGCCATGAGCACCCTGTCGTTCCAAGAATACGTGCGCGAGCGGATGCTTCGCAAGCGCCGCGAAGCCTTGCAAGGACAGGCAGCCTCCGCAGCGGCGTCCCAGCGTGCGCCCGCCAAATCGGCCATGTCCACCAAAACGGGCGCCACTCGCCCGGCCCCTTCGGTGGACGACGCGATGGCACTCCCGTTTGGCCGGCCTGCCGCTGCCACGCCCGCGAAGCGTGCAGCAGCACCGGCCGAAGCTGCTGCAGCACCCGCCGGTGCGAACGGCCGCCTGAGCGACCAGATCGACGCTTTGAAGGCGATGATGGAAGAACGCTTCAACACGCTGGCCTGGTTGGGCCAAGCCAAGCAGCACCCGATCCAAGCGCAGTTGATGCACAAGTTGATCCGCGCCGGTTACTCGCCCACCGTGGCGCGCGCGGTGATGGAGCGCCTGCCCGAGCAGTACGGTGCCGCCGACGCCTTCCGCTGGGTGCAGGAAGTGCTGGCCCGTAACCTGAAAACTACCCGCGACTCGGCCGCCTTGTGCGACGAAGGCGGCATCTTCGCCCTGGTGGGCCCGACCGGCGTGGGCAAAACCACCACGGCGGCCAAGCTGGCGGCGCAATGCGTCAAAGCCTACGGCGCCAACAGCGTCGGTCTGATCACGCTGGACACCTACCGCGTGGCCGGTTACGAACAATTGCGCACCTACGGCCGCATGCTGGGCGTGGTGGCCCACCTGGCCCACGACCGCGCAGCCCTGCAAGACTTGCTCGAACTGCTCGCCAACAAGCGCATGGTGATCATTGACACGGCCGGTCTGGGCCAGAAGGACCCTCGCATTCAAGAGATGATGGAGCTGCTGGCGGCCCCCAGCATCAAGAAACTGCTGGTGCTGAACGCTGGCAGCCACGGCGACACGCTGGACGAAGTGTTCCATGCTTACCGCGATGCGGGTTTGTATGGCGCTATCCTGTCCAAGGTAGACGAGGCCGCCAAGCTGGGGCCGGCGGTGGACGCGCTGATTCGCCATCAGGTGGTGCTGCGCGGCCTGTGCACCGGCCAGCGGGTGCCCGAAGACTGGCAGCGCCCCGACCCGACTGCACTGATCCGCTTGTCGATGGCCAGCAGCGGTAAATCGGCGTTCGATCCGCAGCCCAGCGAACTGCCGCTGTTCTTCACCGACCCGGTGCAGCGCGGGGTGCAACTGGACGCCTGGCATGCTTGAGCCATGGACCCACGATCAGGCCCACGGCCTGCAGGCCTGGGAACTGCGCCCACCGACGCGCGTGCTGCCGGTGGTGGTCAGCAGTGCTGACAGCCGTTCGCTGGAACTGCTGTGGCGGCTGGAGCAGGCGTTCCAGGCACTCACGCTGCCGGTGGTGGTGGTGGAGGGCGTGCGCGGCTTGCATCCCCGCGATGCCACTGCGGGCCACCGCGCGGTGTTGCGCCGCTGGCTCAAAGGCGTGCCGGCCGGCAGTGTCGTGCTGCTGCACGCGCCGCTGGAAGCCTTGACCGTGCTGCTCGCCGACAGCGAGGCCCGGCCCCTGGTGCCCCTGGATGCGACTCCGGTTGCGTGTGTGCAGGCCTACAACGCCGTCAAAGTGCTGCACGAAGCGGCTGCCTTGGCGCCGGTGGTGGTGAGCCTGTTGCCGGCACCGGTGGGCGGTGCTGAGGCCCCCCGCACCGATTTGCTGAATCAGGCCGCCCGAACGCTGCAAGACACGTGTCAGCAGCGCCTGGGGTGGGTTCCCGTGGTGTGGCCGCTGGAGTATCATTTCGGCGGGGCTGAACCGTTGAATGGTGGCGTGGCCCTGGCGGGCCGGCTCAAGCTGCTCGACAGCGCGCTGATACTGGATGACCTTGAAACCCGTTCTCATGACGATACCTGCCACCAGCGTAGCCCGATCCTCGCCGATCAGACCATCGGAGCTTCAGATGTACAACGCCAAAGGCACGCTTGACCGGGATGCCCAACTGCGCAAGTACAGTCCGCTGGTGCACCGACTGGCGCACCACATGATCGCCAAACTGCCGGCCAGTGTGGAGGTGGACGACCTGATTCAGGTGGGCATGATCGGCCTGACCGAGGCGCTGGCGCGTTTCGAGCCGTCGCAAGGTGTGCAATTCGAAACCTTTGCCAGCCAGCGCATCCGGGGTGCGATGCTGGACGAATTGCGCGACGGCGATTGGATGTCGCGCGGTTCGCGCAAACTGCAAAAGGACATTGAGCACGCGGTGCAACGCCTGGAACAGCGCTTATCGCGCACGCCCAAGGAATCCGAAATTGCGGTGGAACTGGGCATGAGTCTGCCCGAATACCAGGAGTCCTTGGCGCGGGTGCGGGGCACGCAACTGGTCTACCTGGAGGACCTGGGCGCCAAGGGGGACGACGAGGATAACTTCCTCGACCGTTTCCTGCCGGCCGATGCCCAGTCAGACCCGCAGGCCTTGCTGGGCGACCAACGCATGCGTTCCGCTTTGGTGGAAGCGATCAACAAGTTGCCCGAGCGCGAGCAGTACGTGATGAGCATGTACTACGAGCACGACATGAACCTCAAAGAAATTGCGGCCGTGTTGGGGGTGACCGAGTCACGCGTCAGCCAGTTGCACAGCCAGTCGATCGCGCGGCTCAGGGCTCGCTTGCGCGAACACTGATGGCGCTTCAGGCTTTGAGGTAAGCGCTGCCGCCCAGCGAGGGGCTACGCCCACCGAGTCGGCTGTAGGCCTTGAGGCCGTCGTTCGGGAACAGCAAATCCAGCGCACGGCGGTCGCGTGCCGACAGGCGTGCAGCCTGATCGGCCAAGGAGCCCAATCCCAATTCCAGTTGTTCGAGCCCCAAGCGGGCTGCACTCGGAGCTTCACCGGCCACTTGGCGTGGCGGCGTGATTCGCTGCAGTTGGGTGAGCGCCTGCGACAGCGAGGCACACTGGCGTACAAACGCGTCAGGGTCATTGCCTGACGCGCTGCTGAGCAAAGCCTGTTGGGTGTCTGTGAGGGCTTGCAACACCAACGGGAGTTGTTGCAGCCAGGGGCTCCAGGGATCGGGTGTTGCTGAAGCGTCAACCATGTTTGAAGGGGAGGGCTCAGCCCTGGGATTCACCCGTTTGGCTGCGGCCAGCGCTGGCCACACCCAGCATTTCTCGGGCGTTGGACAGCAACTTGTCCGCAATCACTTCTGCGTTGACCGAAAACGAACCATTTTGGATGGCTTGGCGCACGGCCTGCACTTTTTCAGCATTGAAGACGTCGGTGCCCGAGCGTGCCACGCCGTTGGTCATCGTCTGCGTGACAGGCGAGAGCGTCACGGCCACACCGGCAGACGCTTCTGGCGCTGCGGCAGCCGTGGCGGCGTTGCTGACGGACGCGCCAGCCCGATCCGCAGGCTTGGTGGGCCCCGCAGACTTTACGCTGACGGACTGTTCGGTTGGGCTGTTGACTTTCATGACACTCTCCAAACCTCCAAAAAGAGGATTGCTTGGGAGCTTTATCGACCGATCTGTTCGGGACTTTAACGCTTTTTTTGCGGCAGGTGTGCTGCCAGCGGTGAGGGCTGTTGGTCCCAGCCCACAACCCTGGGCAAGGTCAGAGGTTGATCTCGACCGTTTCTGCGTCGCGCACGGTGCCGGTGAGCACCCGTCGGTTGGGCAGGCGCACCCGGGCGGACTGGCCGATGTGCCCATGGCTGAGTGCCTCACCCGTGGCCGACAGGGCAAAACCCGGACCTCGGGCCTGAACCCGCACCTGGGTGCCCGCCGCGAACACCTGCGGCGACCGCACCATGCCCTGGCGCAGCGCCTGGCCGGGCATGAGCGCACGCGTCGCGTCGTTGCCGATCCAGTCTTCGGCCTGAGCGATCACCGGCGTGCTGCTGTCCGCCCAATCGATTTCGGCCAGTTCGGCGTGTTCTTGAGTCAGGGTGGTGCCGGGTGCCACTGGTTGGCGAATCACCCAGGCTGGCCCCCACACCCGCACCGTGACCGGCAGGAACACGTTCCAGGCGCTGGGGCCTTCCACGCAGCGCAGGCCAATGCGGGAGCGGCCCCACAAACGGGTGCCTTGCGGCAGGTACGGTTCGACCCGTTGGCAGGGCGCGAGCCGCAAGCGGCTGTCCAGCGCGCCGACTTCGATTTCGGGGCGCAGAGCACGGGCCGCGTTGCCAGGGGGAGAGGTTTGCCCCACCTCCGTTTGTATCCAATGCCGGGCCTGCTCGGCCCAGGCTTGCAACGCGTTGGGCGTGGCTTGTGCCCAGGCAGGCCCCGCCAGTGTGCCTGCCAACGCGATCGCCCAGGCGCTCAACCTCACCCGTCCGCGGCCAACGGCTCGCACGGTGGGGGATGAGTCAGGAGGGCCTTGGGTCAGCATGTGCCAACTTTAGGCTCAATGCGGGCTGCCAAAACCTCGAAATGCTCGGTCATCTCCCGGTTTATCGGGGCTTGGCGAGGCCTCAAGTTTTTCACAATCCATTCCATCGAGGCGAAATGCCTGTTCCCGTGAACCGCCCCAGGAGGTGACCATGTTCCAACAGCTGACCCAACGCATGGAGTTTTTCTCCGACGCGCTGCAGTTGCGTGCGCACCGCCAGCAGATGATCGCGAGCAACATTGCCAACGCCGACACGCCCGGTTATGTGGCGCGGGACATCAAGTTCAGCGAGGCGCTGCAGAGCGTGTCCAGCAACGCCCGCCCGGGTGCTGGGCCAGGCAGCCCGCTGGCTGGCCAGGACGCGCGCCACATGCGCACCGTCAGCAGCGTGGGCGGTGTGACCGAACGCACCCGCGCCGACTACACGGTGCAAACCCAGCCGTCGCTGGACGGCAACAGCGTGGACATGGACCAGCAGCGCGCCAATTTTGTGGACAACGCGAT
>CAZGDZ010000035.1:3501-5563 GCA_964524855.1 uncultured Macromonas sp. | reverse complement strand
AAAACCATGCTCAGCGCCATTCAGGGCCAGTAAGGAGGCTTGCCATGTCGATGTTCACCCACTGTGGCGTCTCGGGCAGTGCCGTGAGCGCCCAGGCGCAGCGCCTGAACACGGTGGCCAGCAACCTGGCCAACGCCGATGCGGTGGCCGGCCCCGATGGGCAGGCCTACAAGGCGCGCCAAGTGCTGTTCCAGACCGTGCCCATGGGCAACAACGCTGCCTCGGCCGGCGTGAAAGTGCAGAACATTGTGGAAAGCGACGCCCCCAACCGCCGCGTTTTCAATCCGCAACACCCCAGTGCTGACGCCGACGGCTACGTGACCCACTCCAACGTCAACCCGGTGGAGGAGATGGTGAACATGATTTCGGCGTCGCGCTCGTACCAGAACAACGTGGAGGTGATGAACACCGCCAAATCGCTGCTGCTCAAGACGCTGCAGATGGGCCAGTGAGGCCTGACACGAGGAATTCGCCATGTTCATGACCCCTTTGAGCACCAGCCAGATCGACGCCTACAACGCCAACGGCGGTTCGCAGGCCGACTCCACCGATCCGCAAGCCGCGCAGGACCGGTTTTTGAAGCTGTTCATCGCGCAGCTCAACAACCAGGACCCGATGAACCCGCTGGACAACGCGCAGATGACAACGCAGATGGCCCAGATCAACACGGTCACGGGCATTCAGCAGGTGAACCAGACCTTGAAGTCGCTGGCCGATCAGTTCAGCCTGGCGCAGGGGTTGCAGGGGGCTTCGCTGGTGGGCCGCGAAGTCATCTTGCAGGGCAATTCCATGACCACCGATGGCGGCACCGCCACAGGCAGCTTTACCCTATCCCAGGCTGCGGACAACGTGCAGGTAGACGTTTTGAGCAAAACGGGTGAGCTGCTGGGCAGTGTCAACTTGGGCGCCAAGGGCGCGGGGATGCACAACTTCAACTGGGCCTTGGGCAACGTAGACCCCGACCAAGTGGGCAGCATGCAGATCAATGCCACCTCGGGCGGGCAGGCGGTTTCGGCGATTCCGTTGTCGCGCCAGCGCGTCGAATCGGTGGCCATGGTCGATGGTTCGCTGCGGGCCCGCACGGCCAGCGGCCTGACCGTGGATTACTCGCAGATTCTGGCTTTTCTCTAAGACACCGGTTGCACAGACAAGGAGCACACCATGAGTTTTCAAACTGGCCTGTCGGGCCTCAATGCATCGGCCCGCAACCTGGATGTGATCGGCCACAACATCGCCAACGCCAACACCACGGGTATGAAGGTGTCGCGCGCCGAATTTTCGGAGGTGTACGCTTCATCGCTGGGCGCGGCAGGTGGTGGGAATTCGGGCATCGGCGTGCAGGTGGCCACGGTGGCGCAGCTGTTCACCCAGGGCAACCTGAAGATCACCGGTAACCAGTTGGACTTGGCCATCAACGGCGGTGGCTTTTTCCAGGTGCGTTCTACCGATGGTGCAACGCTCTACACCCGCAATGGCGAGTTCAAGCTCGACAGTGAGGGCTACATCATCACCAACAACGGTGCGCGGTTACAGGGTTTTCCGACCAACGAGTCGGGCGTGCGCACGAGCGTGGTGCCGCAAGACCTGGTGCTGCCCACGGGCTCGGTGATCGATCCTCGCCGTACCGGTGGCAACCCCGACCCGGCGTTGCAGGGCATGTTCCTGACCGCCAACCTCGATGCCCGTGCGACCGCACAGGTCGATGTGGCTGCGGGCTCTACGGCTTCGTTCCCCTTGACCGAAGGCCAGAAAACCTATGGCACGGCCACCAATATTTACGATTCGCAAGGCGTGCCGGTGCCGGTGCAGTTGTATTTTGTCAAGCTCAATGAGCCTAACGCTTGGCAAGTGGTGGCCAGCGCCGACAATGGTGTGACCGGCCAGAACTTGGGCACGCTCACGTTCAATGCTTCTGGGCAGGTGCAGTCCATGGTGGGGTCTGACGGCGTTACCGCTGCATTGGATGACATTGATGTTCGTTCTGGTGACGCTCCAGTGGAGGATTTGACGGCGGTTCCTCCGGTGCTTGTGCCGAACGCGATCTTTACGCGTGTGACACAGA
>CAZGDZ010000035.1:0-3491 GCA_964524855.1 uncultured Macromonas sp. | reverse complement strand
CTTTGGTAGCCGGTGGTTCACCGACGGCCAAGGCAATTTCCCGCTGCGCCTGGGTGATGCACAGAATGGTTACTCCCTGACCCAGTACGGCAGCAAATTCGGTGTGTTCGACCTGAAGCAGGATGGCTACACCGCCGGTGAGCTGACATCGATCGACATCGGCGAGAACGGCGTCATCCTGGCGCGTTACTCGAATGGCGTGTCCATCGCCGAAGGGCAGGTGGCGTTGGGCAACTTCCGCAACTTGCAAGGCCTGCAGCCCATCAACGGGGGGTATTGGTCGGAAAGCGTTTCGTCCGGGCCCGTGGTGCTGGGCGGGCCTTTGGAAGGCCGCCTGGGCCTGGTGCGCCAGAGCTCGCTGGAAGAGTCCAACGTGGACTTGACGCAAGAGCTGGTCAACATGATTGTGGCCCAGCGTGCCTATCAGGCCAACGCACAAACCATCAAGACGCAGGATCAGGTGCAGCAGACCCTGGTCAACCTGCGTTGATGCAGCCCCAAGGTTGAGCCGCCATGGACCGCGTCATTTACACCGCCTTGTCGGGAGCCAGTGCAGCGATGCACCGGCAGCAGGTGCTGTCGCACAACCTGGCGAACGTCAACACCAACGGCTTTCGTGCCGAAATGGCCACGTTCAGGGCGGTGCCACTGCGCGGCGAAGGCGCCAGCACACGGGTCTACGCGCTGGAGGCCACGGCGGGCCACCTGGACACCCCCGGCACGATGAACCACACCGGTCGGAACTTGGACGTGGCGGCCGTGGGGTCGTCCTACTTCGCCGTTCAGGGGTTGGACGGCACCGAGGCCTACACCCGTGCGGGTTCGCTGCAGGTGTCTGCACAGGGGTTGTTGGTGGGCCACGCGGGGCTGCCCATGTTGGACGATGCGGGCGCGCCGCTCAACATCCCCGAAAACGCGCGAGTCTCCATCGCCAGCGATGGCACGGTCAGCGCCCAGGTGGGCAACCAGCCGGTGCAAGCGGTGGGGCGGCTCAAGCTTGTGACGCCGAACGACGAGGTACGCCTCAAACGCGGTGACGATGGTTTGTTTCGCAGCACCGATGGCGGCCCGTTGCCACAGGATGCCAATGCCCGGCTGGCCGACGGCATGCTGGAAGGCTCGAACGTGAATGCGGTGGAGGCGATGGTCGGCATGATCAGCGTGGCCCGCCAGTATGAATTGCAGTTGCGGCTGATTCAGAACGCCGAAAAGAGCGACCAGGCTGCGGCCCAGTTGTTGAGTCTCAATGGTTGAGCGCGCCTGCGTGCCTTGACCTTTCCCCGGAGTACACACCATGATCAATTCCTTGCAGATTGCCAAAACCGGCATGCAGGCCCAGCAAACCCAGCTGGACGTGATTTCGCACAACTTGGCCAACGTGTCCACTTCGGGCTTCAAGCGTGGCACCGCCCTGTTCGAGGATTTGATCTACCAAAACCTGCGCCAGGTGGGTGGCAACACGGCCGAACAGTCGGAGTTGCCCACCGGCTTGCAACTGGGGCTGGGTGTGCGCACCGTGGCCACCGCACGCACCTACACTCAGGGCAGTCTCCAGCAAACCGGCAACAACCTGGACGTGGCCATCAACGGCGACGGATTCTTTCAGATCGAGATGCCGGACGGCACCACCGCATACTCTCGCGATGGCAGCTTCAAGCTGACCGCCCAGGGTGAGTTGGTGACCAACAGCGGCCATCGGGTGCTGGGGGGCGTGACGATTCCGGCCGACACCCGCAGCGTTTCCATTGGCCCCAACGGCCTAGTGTCGGTGGTGGTGGGCAGCAACCCCACGCCGCAACCGGCGGGCACCATCGAACTGGCTTCCTTCGTCAACCCGGCTGGCCTGGACCCGCGCGGCCAAAACCTGTTCACTGAAACCAATGCATCCGGGGCACCCACGACGGGAGCGCCGGGTTCAGAGGGCTTGGGGCCGGTGTTGCAGGGTTACCTCGAAAGTTCCAACGTGAACGTGGTGCAGGAGTTGGTGACCATGATCCAGACCCAGCGAGCTTACGAGATGAACTCCAAGGCGATCAAGACTTCTGAAAAGATGTTGCAGCGCCTGTCGCAATTGTGATGCACGGAAAGGACGCGTGATGCGATACGTTTCAAGGGCTGGGCGTTGGTGCGTGGCGCTGGCGGTGGCCGCTGTGATGACCGGCTGCGCCTCGCTGTCGCAGATTCCCGATGTCGATCTGGCCAAGGCGCCCGAAAAAATCGACTACCCGCAGGCCCGTATGGCTGCGCCGGAGCCGTTGAGCGGCAGTCTGTACAGCGCCTCCACCTATCGCCCAGGGTTTGAGGATCACCGCGCGCGCCTGGTGGGCGACACCTTGTCGGTTCAGATCACCGAGCGCCTGTCGGCCTCGCAGCAATCGTCGTCCAACGTCAATCGCGAGTCGGAGTTGGGGGCCAGTGTGTCGGCCTTCCCGTTCCTGGGTGACAACCTGTTGGGCCGGCTCAACGCGGGCGCCACTTCGACCAACACCTTCACGGGCGATGGTGCGACGCAGGCCACCAACACGTTCTCGGGCACCATCACGGCGGTGGTGACCGACGTGTTGCCCAATGGCCACTTGGTGGTCATCGGCGAAAAGCAGATTGGCGTGAACCAGAACGTGGACGTGCTGCAGTTCTCGGGCACAGTCGATCCGCGCACCATCCGCCCGGGCAACACGGTGCAGTCCACCCAGGTGGCCAACGTGCGGGTGTTGTCGCGCGGTCGCGGCGCGCAAAACGATGCGCAAACATTTGGCTGGCTTTCACGCTTCTTTTTAACGCTTTTGCCGTTCTAAAGTTTTCTGACAATCGGTTCATGCGGTACGGATGGTGCGGGCTTGGGGCCCACGCCATCGGAAAGGACCCCCATGAACCGATTTTTCTTTTTCCTCTCGTCGAAGTTGGCGCTCTCTCTGGTGGCGGGCCTGTGGGCTCTGGCTGGGGTGAGCGCGCACGCGCAAGCCATGCGCATCAAGGACGTGGCGGCGGTGCAGGGGGTGCGCAGCAACCAACTCACCGGCTATGGGCTGGTGGTGGGGCTGGACGGCACCGGCGACCAGTCGTCGCAAATGCCGTACACCAGCCAGTCGCTGGCGAGCTACTTGCAGCAGATGGGCGTGACGCTGCCAGCTGGCGTGAACGTGCAACCCAAGAACGTGGCGGCGGTGCTGGTCACCGCCCAGTTGCCGGCGTTTGCCCGGCCTGGGCAGATGATCGATGTGACCGTGTCGTCGGTGGGCAACGCCAAGTCGCTGCGGGGCGGTACGCTCATCACCACGCCGCTGCGTGGCGTGGACGGCCAGGTGTACGTGCTGGCGCAGGGCAGCCTGCTGGTGGGCGGCGCGGGTGCCTCCGCTGGGGGCAGCAGCGTCACCATCAACCACCTCAGCGCGGGCCGCATTCCGGCCGGCGGTCAGGTGGAGCGGGCGGTGCCTACTCCGTTCCTGCTGGGTGAAAGTATCGATCTGTCGCTGAACGCGGCCGACTTCCAA
>CAZGDZ010000034.1:5730-11110 GCA_964524855.1 uncultured Macromonas sp. | reverse complement strand
CGTGTTCTACGACGATTTTTCCGAGTTGGGTTTTGACGGCGGCTTGGCCATGACGCAGGCCGTGGGAGATGCATTTCTGCACGCCTATCTGCCCATCGTGCAGCGGCGCTTGCAGTTGCCCTACGGGGAACGCGAGCGCCAGTTCCAACTCTACCGCCGTGGCCGGTACGTTGAATTCAACCTGGTCTGGGACCGGGGTACCCACTTCGGCTTGCAGTCGGGCGGGCGCAGCGAGTCGATTTTGCTGTCTATGCCGCCGCTGGTGCGCTGGGCCTACAACGAGCAACCCGTGCCGGGCACGCCGGAGCACCGGCTGGTCCACGAATTTCTGGTGCGTCGGGACTGGTTGTGAACCAGCGCCCTTTCGCCCGGCGTGTGGGCATGTTCGGCGGCGCGTTCGATCCGCCGCACGCTGCTCACCGCGCGTTGGCACAAGCGGCCTTGCAGCAGTTGGGGCTGGATGTGTTGCACATCCTGCCCACCGGCGTGGCGTGGCACAAATCCCGCGCCTTGAGTGCTGCCCCACACCGGGTGGCGATGTGCGAACGTGCGTTTGCCGACCTGCCCGGGGTGCGCTTGGACGAGCGCGAAATCCGTCGCGCGGGGCCATCCTACACAGCAGACACGCTGACCGAGCTGAGTGCCGAGTACCCTGGCGCCGAGCTGTTTTTGATTTTGGGCGCTGACCAGTTGCTGGCGTTTCGCGCCTGGTCCCGTTGGGACGATGTGCTACGCCTGGCTCGGCTCGCCGTGGCCAACCGCCCCGTGCACCTCGGGGCCACCGACGCGCCGGGTGCAGCCATCGAAGCCGACTTGAGCGCGGTCGATCTGCCTTTTGTGCCACTGAACATGCCCCTGCAGGCCACCAGTTCCACCGCCATTCGGGCGCATGTGCACGGCCAGAGTCGGCGCTACCCAGATTTGGACGTGCTGGTGCCCGAAGGCGTAGCGCGTTATATTTCCGAACATCACCTTTACGAATCACCTACATGAGCGATACCGCCGCCAAGAAAAACGTCCAGAAACTCCAGCGTGCCATCGTCGATGGCCTGGAAGATGTCAAAGCCCAAGACATTCAGGTGTTCAACACCGAGCTGCTGTCGCCGCTGTTTGAGCGCGTGATTGTGGCCAGCGGCACCTCCAACCGCCAGACCAAAGCCCTGGCGGCCAGCGTGCGCGACGCGGTGCGTGAGGCCGGCTTCGATAAGCCGCGCACCGAAGGCGAGGAAAACGGCGAGTGGATCATCGTGGACTGCGGGGCGGCGGTGGTGCATGTGATGCAGCCCAGCATCCGCCAGTATTACCGCCTGGAAGAAATTTGGGGCGATAAGCCGGTGCGCATCAAGCATGCGGCCAAGGCCAAGTTTGCCCAGCCCAGCGAAGGCGTGGCCGAACCGGCGCGCAAGGTGGCTAAGCCCCGCAAGGCCGCCGCTGCGGCCGAGGTGCCAGCGGTACCCGCCAAACGGGTGCGCAAGACCCAGGCCGCCGCTGCGGCTGTGGCCCAGGCTCCCGCGAAGAAGGCACCGGCACGCAAAGCCGCTTCTGGCACCGGTGCCGCCCGCCCGGCCGCGCCCCGTTCTGCCGCCAAGCCAGCAGCCAAGTCCACCCGTACCGCCCCGGTGAAGGTGGTCAAGGTGGGTGGCGAGGCCAAGAAGCCAGCCGCCAAGAAAGCGGCCGCCAAAGCACCTGCCCGCAAAGCGCCGGCCAAGGCCGCCAAGCCCAAGGCATGAAGTTGATCATCGTCGCAGTCGGGCAGCGCATGCCCGACTGGGCCCAGACCGCCTACGACGATTACGCCAAACGCTTCCCACCCGACTGCCGGGTGGAGGTCAAGACCGTTAAAACCGAGCCACGCGGTTCCAAAACGCTGGAAACTTTGCTGGCGGCCGAACGTGTCCGCATCGAGGCTGCGCTACCCAAGGGCGCGCGTGTGGTCGCGCTGGACGAGCGTGGCACCCAGTTGACCACCGTGGCTCTGGCCAAACACCTGCGCGACTGGCAGATGGGTGGCGACGACGTGGCCTTGATCATCGGTGGGCCCGACGGGCTGGACCCGGCGTTCAAAGCCGCCGCGCACCTGCGCATCCGTTTGTCCGACATGACCTTGCCGCATGCCCTGGCGCGCGTGCTGTTGATCGAGCAGTTGTACCGGGCGTGGTCGGTCAACGCCAACCACCCTTACCACCGGGAATGATTTCGCATGGCTGAAACGCACGAAGGCCCTTGGGTTTACCTCGCCTCCCAAAGCCCGCGCCGCCGCGATTTGCTGGCCCAATGGGGTGTTCGCAGCGAACTGCTGCTGCCCGATGCGGACGAAGACGCAGAAGCGCTGGAGGCCGTGCGGCCGAACGAGGCACCTGCCCGCTATGTGCAACGCGTGACGCGTCACAAGCTCGACGCGGCCGTGGCGCGCTGGCAGCGCCGTGGCCTGCCCATGGGGCCTGTGCTGTGCGCCGACACCACCGTGGCCTTGGGGCGCGACATTCTGGGTAAACCCAGTTCTAAAGCCGATGCGTGCCGCATGTTGCAAGCGTTGGCTGGCCGACGCCACCAGGTCTTGACCGCGGTGGCCGTGGCCCACCGGGGTAAGGTGTTTCAGGCGCTGAGCCGGTCGCAAGTGGAGTTTGGCGACTGGTCGGCAGCCGACATCAAACGCTACGTGGACACCGGTGAGCCCATGGGCAAGGCCGGCGCCTATGGCATCCAGGGGTTGGCGGGGCTGTGGGTGCAACGCATCAGCGGCAGCTACACCGGCATCATGGGGCTGCCCGCGTTCGAGACCGCGCAGGTGCTGCGCGCCGCCGGGCTGCGTCTGCTGTAATTACACCATGGCTCAAGACATTCTCATCAACTGGTCCCCACAGGAAACCCGCGTCGCGGTGGTGGAGCAGGGCGCCGTGCAGGAAGTGCACATCGAACGCACGCTGGAGCGTGGGCTGGTGGGCAACATCTACCTGGGCAAGGTGTCGCGCGTGCTGCCGGGCATGCAGTCGGCCTTCATCGACGTGGGGCTAGACCGAGCGGCGTTCTTGCATGTGGCCGATCTGTTGCCCAACATCACCGCGCGCCATGCGGGCAAGGATAAAGCGCCTGTCGTAGCCAGTGGCCAGCCCGCCGCCTATGGCGCCCCTGCCGTGACGGCTCCCACCACCGCTGCGGTGTTGCCGATCGAGCGGCAGATTTTTGAAGGCCAGGCCCTGATGGTGCAGGTCTTGAAAGACCCGATTGGCACCAAAGGGGCCCGGCTGACAGCGCAGATCAGCATTGCTGGCCGCTTGCTGGTGTTCCTGCCGCAGGACAAGCACATTGGCGTGTCCCAAAAAATCCCCTACGCCCAGCGCGAGGCCTTGCGTCAGCGCCTGGTGGCGCTGACGGCCGAAGGCGGTGGCGGCTTCATTTTGCGCACCAACGCCGAAGACTCGACCGACGAGGAGTTGGCCGAGGACATCGCTTACCTGCGAAAAACATGGGCGGCCATCAAGGCTGGTGCCACCCGGCAGCCACCCGGCACCCTGTTGCACCAAGACTTGACGCTGATGCAGCGCGTGCTGCGCGATCTGGTCAGTGCGCAGACGCAGGCTATCCAGGTGGATTCGAAAGAGCAGTTCGACCTGCTGCAAACCTTTGCCCGCGAGTACATGCCGGGCACGCTGGACCGCATGGCCCGCTACAGCGGCGAGCGGCCGATTTTTGACCTCTACAACATCGACGAAGACATTGCGCGGGCGCTGGGCCGGCGGGTGGACCTGAAATCGGGCGGCTACCTGGTGATCGACCAGACCGAGGCGCTGACCACGGTGGATGTGAACACCGGCGGTTTCGTGGGTGCGCGCAACTTCGACGACACGGTGTTCCGCACCAACCTCGAAGCCGCGCAGGCCATTGCACGCCAACTGCGCCTGCGCAACCTGGGGGGTATCGTCATCGTCGATTTCATCGACATGGTGCGCGAGGACCACCGCGACGCGGTGCTGGCTGAATTCCGCAAGCAGGTGGCGCGCGATCGGGTCAAGACCATGGTCGGCGGTTTTTCTCAGCTCTGGTTGGTGGAGATGACGCGCAAGCGCACCCGCGAGTCGCTGGCGCACATGCTGTGCGAGCCCTGCCCAGCTTGCGCCGGCAAAGGCGACGTGAAAACCGCGCGCAGCGTGTGTTACGACATCCTGCGGGAAATCTTGCGCGAGGCGCGCGCCTTCAATCCCCGCGAATTTCGCGTGGTGGCGCCGCCGCAGGTGGTGGAGTTGTTTCTGGACGAAGAAAGCGCCCACCTGGCCGGTTTGAGCGACTTCATCGGCAAGCCGATTTCGCTGCAAAGCGAAAGCTCCATGACCCAGGAGCAATACGACATCGTGCTGCTCTGAGTCGCAGGCGCTTCAGCCCTCCAGGCTGTCGCGGCCTTGCGCTTGGGCCTTGAGCCGCGCGAACAGCCCGTTGGCCGCCAGCAGTTCGGCGTGGCTGCCTTGTTCCACGATCCGCCCGTCGGCCAGCACTACCACACGGTCGGCGTGTTCGATGGTGGACAGGCGGTGCGCGATGATCAGCGTGGTTCGCCCCACCATCAGTCGAGCCAGTGCGTCTTGCACCAGACGTTCCGATTCGTTGTCGAGGGCTGAGGTGGCCTCGTCCAAAATCAGGATGGGGGCATTTTTGTAGATCGCTCGGGCGATGGCCAGGCGCTGGCGCTGCCCGCCCGACAGTTCGGTGGCATTGTGGCCAACCAAGCTGTTTACACCCTGCGGGAGTTTGTCCACCAACTCTCCCAGGTTGGCCGATTGCAGGGCTGCCAGAACCCGCGCTTCGTCCACCGCCTGGCCCAGCGCGACGTTCGCGGCCAAGGTGCCGTTCAACATCACCACGTCCTGGCTGACCATGGCGAACTGGGCGCGCAGGGCCGGCAAAGCCCACTGGGCCAGCGGCACGCCATCCAGCCGGACCTCGCCTTGGTGGGGCTCCACGAAGCGGGGCAGCAAGTTCACCAGGGTGGTTTTGCCCGAACCCGATGGGCCCACCAGCGCCAGCACCTCGCCAGGCCGCACCGCCAGCGTCACCTGGCTCAGCGCGAAACCGTCTTTGCCGGCGTACTGCACGCTGACCTGGTCAAAGTCAATTTTTCCTAGAGTTTGTTCAGGTCGATGTGTGCCGTCCGATTGGGCTGGCGTCTGCTCGATCAGATCAAGCCCGCGCTCTAGTGCCACCATTCCTCGGGTGTTTGTACCGGCAATGTCGGCCAGCTGGCGGATCGGGGTGATCAGCATCAGCATCGCGGTGACGAAGCCGACGAAGCCGCCGACGGTGGCGCCAGAGCCGCTCTGCCACAGAGCCACCATGATCACCGCCGACAGCGCGGCGGCGGCCAGCAACTGGCTCAGCGGCGTCATGG
>CAZGDZ010000034.1:2914-5713 GCA_964524855.1 uncultured Macromonas sp. | reverse complement strand
CCGCAATGGTGGCCTTCATGGCCAGGCGGCGCAGCGACCGGCTGAGTTGCTCAAAGCGCTCCGCCTGTTGTTGCTGCGCGCCGTGCAGGCGCACCATTTTGTGCGCCAGCACGTTCTCTTCCACCACGTAGGCCAGTTCGTCGGTGGCGTGCTGGCTGCTGCGGGCAATGTGGTACAGCCGTTTGGAAAGCAGCCGCATGACCCAGGCCAACGGCGGGAACAGCAGCAGCACGATGAGCGTGAGCTGCCAGTTGAGGTACAGCAGGTAGCCCAGCAGCGCCACGATGGTCAGCACCGTGCGCACCGTCGTCAGCAGCGCGCCCACCAGCACCGTGGTGCCCGACTGCACCTCATAGACCAGGGTGTTGGACAACTTGCTGGCGCTTTGTTCGGCAAACAGCGTCAGGTCGGCCAAGTTCAGTCGCTCGAACATGGCTCGGCGCAGTGCCACCATGCCGTGGGTTGCGGTGTGGTTGAGGCCATAGTTGCTGAGAAACGTGGCCACGCCGCGCAGCGCGAACAGGCCCATCAGGGCGGCGGGCACCATCCACAATGGGAAGGCGTCGGTCGAGAAACCTTGGTCCAGCAAGGCCTTGAGCAGCGCGGGAATGGCCGGCTCGGTCAGCGCAGCCACGATGGTGCCCACGAATGCCAGCAGCACGCCGCCTTTGGCATGGCGGAAGTACGGCCAGAGGCGACCGATCCGGCGGGGCAGGGACAAGGGCGGAGAGGACGAGTGCGAACTCAATTGAAAGGCAGCCTCGAAAAAATTATGTGCTGACTGGGAAACCTTTTGAAACCAAAAGGACACAGAAGGCCAGCAGCTGTCCGGTATTATCAACGCCGTCGTCGCTCATGTTCCCGCCCTCGTTCTCGCGCCGCTTTACCTTCAAATCGCCCCATGCCGATTGTTTCGTCCGTTGTTTCCCCAAATGTGCTGAACCGTCGTCAATGTCTGGCGGGCTTGGGTGTGGCGCTGAGTGCCGCGCCGCTGGCGTCCGCTTGGGCGCAGTTTCGGGTCGAGGTGTCTGGCGTCGGCATGCAGCAAATTCCATTTGCCGTGGCGCCGTTCCGGGTGGTGGCGGGGGCGCCGCAGGATGTGCCAGCCATTGTGCGTGCCGACCTGGAACGCAGCGGTCAGTTGCGCCACGTCACCGGCAGCAGCGCGGTGCTGGACGAAATGGCTCGGCCCGATCTGGCGCCCTGGCGCGAACGGGGTGCCGATGCGCTGGTGACGGGCAGCGTGTCGCGTTTGGCTGATGGGCGTTTTGATGTCCGCTTTCGCCTCTGGGATGTGGTTCGCGCGCAAGACCTGGGCGGCGTCAGTTACCCGGTGGCCGCGGGCGATTTGCGCTTGGCCGCGCACCGCGTGGCCGACTATGTGTACGAAAAGCTCATTGGCGACCCGGGGGTGTTTTCCACCCGCATAGCCTACGTGTCCAAACAGGGCGAGCGTCACCAGTTGTGGGTGGCCGACGCCGACGGCGAAAACGCGCAAGCGGCTTTGGCCAGCCCCGAGCCCATCATCTCGCCAGCGTGGTCGCCCAACGGCGCCCAACTGGCCTACGTGTCGTTTGAGTCCCGCAAGCCGGTGATTTACACTCACGAAGTGGCCACGGGGCGCCGCCGTTTGCTGGCCAGCTTCCGAGGATCCAACAGTGCGCCTGCCTGGTCGCCGGATGGCCGGCAGGTGCTGGCTACCCTGACGCTGGGTGGCAGCTCCCAGATTTACGCCTTGGACGCCAACGGTGGCCAGCCCCAACGCCTGACGCAAACCGCCGGCATCGACACCGAGCCCGCGTTTTCGCCCGACGGTAAGCAGGTCTATTTCGTCAGTGACCGGGGCGGCTCACCGCAGATTTACCGCATGTCGGCCAACGGGCGCGACGTCAGCCGTGTCACCTTCGACGGCAACTACAACATTTCCCCAGCCATCAGCCCCGATGGGCGCTGGATGGCCCACGTGGCCCGCGTGTCTGGCGCCTTCAAGTTGCGGGTGATGGAGTTGTCCACGGGGGCGCTGCAGGACGAAAGCCCGAGTTTCGCGCCCAACGGGCGTTTGATCATCTACGCCACCAAGGTGCAAGGCCGCGAGTCGCTGATGACCACCACACTGGATGGTCGCATCAAAACCCGATTGGCCAGCGTGCCGGGCAGCATTCGCGAGCCCGACTGGGGCCCGTTTTTGCGTTGATTCTTCCTTGTTTGATTTCACTGTCTGTACCACCTGTTGTTTGATCCCATGAACACGAACCTTTTTGCAACGTCTTCCGTTCCTGCCGGCCGCGTTGGCCCCGCGCCTTGGCGCGCCAGTCTGGTCGCCTTGATGGTGGCTGGCGTTTTGGCGGGTTGTGGCTCCAGCGTCAAGCTGGACGAAAATGTGCCGGTCACCGACCGCACAGGCGTGCCCGCTGGCTCGGTGGGAAGCGCACAAGGTGGCGCCAGCACGGGCGGCGTGGACCAGCGCGGTGTGGTCGGGGTGGAGGCTGGCAGTCAGGTCGTCGGGCAACCGCCGCAAAACCTGTCTCGTGTCATCTACTTCGATTACGACGAATACGCGGTGCGCGGTGAATTCACCGCCGTGCTGGAAGGCCACGCCCGCTTTTTGAACGCAGACCGCCAGCGCCGCGTGGTGTTGGAGGGCCACACCGACGAACGCGGTGGCCGCGAGTACAACCTGGCGCTGGGCCAGAAGCGTGCAGAAGCAGTGCGCCGCGCGCTGGGTCTGCTGGGCGTGACCGAAGCGCGAATGGAAGCTGTGAGCTTTGGTGAAGAGAAGCCTGCACAAGTGGGTCTGGA
>CAZGDZ010000034.1:0-2904 GCA_964524855.1 uncultured Macromonas sp. | reverse complement strand
CAGAAGCGCGCCGATGCGGTCCGCCGCACCTTGGGCTTGCTGGGTGTGGCTGATTCGCAATTGGAGTCGGTCAGCTTCGGCAAGGAAAAGCCGGCCAACGCTGGCGCCGATGAAGAGGCCTACCGCCAAAACCGCCGTGTTGAACTGAACTACCGTTGATCCGCATGTTCAACTTCCACCCGTTCATGTCTATGACCCCTGCCCGCTGGGCACGCGTGGCTTTGTTGCCCGCTGTGGTGATGCTGGCCACCCCCGCCCACGCACTGTTTGGGGACGACGAAGCGCGTCGGGCCATTCTGGACTTGCGCAACCGGGTGGAGGCCAACCGACAGGCGGCGGAAGAGGCCGATCGCAAACTGGCCGATGAACTCAAGGGCGTGACGGAGAACGGATTGGCCGCTACGCGGCGCAGCATGCTCGATCTGGTCAACCAAATCGAAGCCCTGCGTCGCGAGTTGGCGGAAGTTCGAGGCCAGAACGAGAAGCTGGCCCGCGACTTGGCCGAGATGCAACGCCAGCAACGCGATGTGCAGGAGGCGGTGGATGTTCGCCTGCGCCCGCTGGAGCCTGTGAAGGTGACCTTGGAGGGGCAGGAGTTTACGGCTCGCCCTGAAGAGAAAGCTGCTTTTGACGCAGCGATGGCCAGCTTGCGCGCCACCGAGTTTGCAGCGGCTGCGCGCCAGTACGGTCAACTGCTGGAGCGCTACCCCGACAGTGGTTATGTGCCCATGGCCCTGTATTGGCAGGGGAACGCTTTGTACGCGGTGCGCAGCTACAAGCCAGCCATTGACGCTTACCAGCGCCTATTGGACAAGGCGCCCAGCCACCCGCGCGCGGCCGAGGCGCTGCTGGCGATCGCCAATTGCCACCTTGAACTCAAAGACGCCAAGGCTGCCCGCGCCACGCTGCAGCAAGTGGTGGCCAAGTACCCGAATTCCGAAGCCGCTTCGGCTGCCAAAGACCGCCTCGCGCGGATGCGCTGACCCCCAGCCCGGCAGGGCAGGGTGCGGACACTTACAATCCGCGCCATGGAAATGGCCGAGCTTCAATCCCTGTACACCCAAATTCTGTGGGCCGCGTTTGCCGTGTCGGCCGTCTTTGGGCTGATTGCACAACGCACCCATTTTTGCACCATGGGTGCGATCAGCGACATCGTCAACATGGGCGATTGGACCCGCATGCGCATGTGGGGGATGGCGGTGGGTGTGGCCATGCTGGGCTTCCACGCCATGGCCTGGCAGGGGTGGATCGACCCCACCCAGACCATCTACGCCAGTGGTCGCGTGATCTGGTTGTCGGCGCTGGTGGGCGGGGCCTTGTTCGGCTTTGGCATGGTGCTGGCCTCGGGCTGTGGCAGCAAGACGCTGGTGCGCGTGGGGGCGGGCAGCCTGAAGTCCTTGGTGGTGTTCTTTGTCATGGGCTTGGCGGCGTTTGCCACCATGCGTGGGATCACGGCGGTGCTGCGGGTCAACACTGTGGACCAAGTGGCGTTTGACATGAGCCCGGGCAGTGCTTTGCCGGCTTGGTTTGCGGTCCAGTCGGGCAGCGACGCAGCGAGTGGCTGGTGGATTGGCGCGCTGTTGGGCGTGCTGTTGATTGGCTGGGCGTTGGCGGCACGCGGTTTTCGTGCCCATTGGCACAACTGGCTGGCGGGTGTGGGCATAGGTGCCACGGTGGCCGCCATGTGGTGGGTGTCGGGTCGGCTGGGGTTTGTGGCAGAGCACCCCGAAACGCTGGAGTCGGTTTACCTGGCGACCAATTCTGGGCGCATGGAATCGCTCACCTTCACCGCGCCCATGGCCTACGCACTGGATTGGTTGATCTACTTCAGCGATGCGTCCAAGGTGTTGACCTTGGCGGTGGTGTCGGTGCTGGGCGTGGTGGTGGGTGCGTGGTTCGATGCACTGGCCAGCAAGTCCTTCCGCTGGGAAGGCTTCCGCGACACCCAAGACACCGCGCTGCACCTGGTGGGTGCCGTGTGTATGGGTGTGGGTGGCGTCACGGCCATGGGCTGTACCGTGGGCCAAGGTCTGTCCGGCCTGTCCACCTTGAGCTTGACCAGCATTATTGCGGTGGTGGGCATTGGCCTGGGTGCGCTGGGCGGCTTCAAGTTCCAGATGTGGTTGCTTGAACGTGAGTGATTTCGAGCGGCGCTTTGGCGGGTTGCGACGCCTTTATGGCGTGGAGGGTGCGCAGCGGGTGTTCGATGCGCACGTGCTGGTCGTAGGCATCGGCGGCGTGGGTTCGTGGGTGGCCGAGGCGTTTGCCCGCAGTGGCGTTGGGCACCTGACACTGGTGGACATGGACCATGTGGGCGAATCCAACACCAATCGTCAGATCCATGCGCTGAGCAGCCAGTTCGGCCGGGCCAAGGTGGACGCGATGCGCGACCGCATTCTGGACATTCACCCCGGCGCCGAGGTGCACACGGTGGACGATTTCGTCACGCCCGACAATTGGGCGGACTTGGTGGGCCAAGCGCAAGCGCGTGCTGGTGATCGGGTGCTGGCGGTGGTGGACGCGTGTGATCAAATGTCGGCCAAGGTCGCGATGGCCGCCTGGGCCATGACGACGGGGACGCTTTTTGTTTCGGCCGGAGCGGCCGGTGGCAAGCGCCGGGGTGACAAAGTGGAAATGGGTGACCTGAGCGTGACCACCCACGACCCCTTGCTGGCGCAACTGCGCTACCGTTTGCGAAAGCACCACGGGGCGGCGCGCGAGGGGGCGATGGGTGTGCAGACGGTGTTCAGCCGTGAGGCTGTGGCCGAGCCCGATGCATCGTGCGCGGTGGATGGGGCGGGCGATGTCGCGGACGCGGTCGAACTGGAACGCCAGCACGCGACTGATGGTGAACAGGGCGAGGACGATGCCGGCGAGCAGCACGCCCAGGGCGGTCTCGCGGAA
>CAZGDZ010000033.1:0-11326 GCA_964524855.1 uncultured Macromonas sp. | reverse complement strand
CGACCGCGTGGTGCTGATGAACCAGGGCGTGGTCGAGCAGGTGGGCACCCCGCAAGACGTCTGGGACCACCCGGCCAGCCCGTTCGTGTACGGCTTCCTGGGCGATGTGAACCTGTTCCATGGCCGCGCACACGAAGGCCAGTTGCACCTGGAGGGTGTGGCAATTGACACACCCGAACACGCCCAGGCGCGCGACGCCAAGGCCTTTGCCTATGTGCGCCCGCACGACCTGGAAGTGGAGCGCTACGCGCCTGGCGCGGTGGGCATCGTGGCCGAGCTGCAGCGCGCCATCGTGGTCGGCCCGATCGCTCGGCTGGAACTGTGGCCCGAAGACCCGCAGCAGCCCGACGGCCACGACCCGCTGATTGAGGCGCAAATCCCGGCCGAGCGCTTCCGCGAACTGGGTTTCAAGGAAGGCGAGAAGCTGGTGGTGTCGCCGAAGAAGGCAAGGGTGTTCTTGCAGCCTTAGAGAATTCGACCTCACTGTACTGATCGAGTGCCGTATTCAGTGAGGCTTGCCTGAGCCGTCCCGATTTTTAGGAGGCCGTTGGATTAAGCTGCCATGACACCAGCTTCGATCAAGGCTGCAATTTCCGTTTCTGAAAATCCGGACTCCGTCAGGATCTCTGTTGAATGCTCGCCAACGTGAGGGGCTGGCGCTACGGCGTGTTTCGCTGGTGTTCTGCTCAGGGTGACAGGAAGGCCAAGACCGCGCATGTGGCCACCTTGACCATCTTTCACATCCAGGATCATGCCGATGGCACGTGTTTGTTCGTGTTCCAGCGCCTGACTCACTTTGTTGACTGGCCCACAGGGAACACCGGCCGCGTCCAGGCGTTCACACCAGTTCTTGACGGTGTCCTCAGCCAGCACTGTATTGATCATCTGCTCCAAATCTGACCGATGCTTCACCCGAAGCTGTGGATGGTTGAAACGCTCATCTTCCTGCCACTCAGAATGGCCCAGAACCTCGCATATGCGACGCCAGGCATTTGGATTCCCCCCACCAATTACCAAACCGCCGTCGCGAGCCTGAAACACCTGGTACGGTGATATCAAAGAATGCGCAGTGCCGAGAGGTGGTGTATCAAGTCCTGTTGAGAAGTAGTTGGCGGCCAGCCAGTAGGTTTGCTGCATGGCCGCTTGTAGCAGCGATGTCTCCACGCGTTGGCCTTCGCCGGTCTTGAGCCTGTGAATGTATGCTGCCAGTACTCCGAAGGCAGCCAGTATGCCGGCGTTCGTGTCGGCAATAGAAATGCCCGGTTTCACGGGGTCTCGGCCTGGTTCCCCTGTGGCCGCGATGATGCCGCTGAATGCTTGAAGAATCAGATCAAATCCACCCCGCTCCTTCAGAGGCCCGGTGTAGCCGTAGCCCGAGATCGAACAATAGATCAAGCCAGGGTTGTCCTGGCGCAGGTCGTCGTATCCCAAGCCGAGTCGGTCCATGTAGCCGACTCGGAAGTTCTCGGTCATGACGTCAGCGCGTTGCGCCAGACGTCGAAGCACATCACGGCCCATGGGGTGCCTGAAATCCAGTGCCAATGAGCGCTTGCCCCGGTTGATCATGCAAAACGAAGGAGGCAGATCACTGTCACCAGGCTTTTGGTACTGACGGGCATCGTCACCGCCGGGGTACTTTTCGATTTTGATGACGTCCGCGCCCAGGTCCGCCAACATCAGTCCGCATGTCGGGCCCGCCATGATCTGTGCGACCTCCAGTACACGTACACCAGCCAAAGGGAGGTGGGGTGCAGCTTTCATTTCAGTGTCCTTTGAATACTGGTGTGCGACGTTCGGCCATGGCCTGTCGTCCTTCTCGAAAATCTTCACTGTTTGCGCAGCATCTTTCGCGGCTACGCAATCGTGACTCGTCTGCGATTCCTCTTGCGAGTTCATCAATCGACGCCTTTGTCCCCTGGGTGGCCAATGGTGCGAGTTGGGCCACCTGCTGGGATAGCGTGTGTAGCCGATGAGTCCAGTCATCGCTTTGCACGAGTTCCATCAATACACCCCACTTGTGCAGCTCTTCGCTGCCCACAGGTTGTGCAGTCAGAAAAAGTTGGCGTGTGCGGTCAGGCCCAAACGCGTTCAGGTATCGATGCAGCCCACTTGGGTAGTAGTGCAGGCCAAGTGCACATGCGGGCATTCGCCAAGTCAGATCAGGCAGTGCGATGCGCAGGTCACAAGCCAGAATCAGGTCCGTCGCCCCACCGTACACACTGCCGTTCAAGCCCGCGATTGCAACGGTTCGAAGCTGCGCAACGGCATTGACAGTGTTCTCAAACAGGTGTGGGTCGTGTGCGTCACCGTCAAATCCCGAAACGTCGTACCCGGCGCTGAATACTGGCTTCGCTTGTCCTGTGGTATCCGCTGTGAGCACCATCACCCGAACGTCTGGTTCGGCGTTGATGGACTCGCAATGACGAATGATCTCGAGCAGGTCTTGACGGCTCAGCCGGTTCAGCCGGGCAGGCCGTCTAAGGCGCAAGGTGGCAATGTGACCTTCAACAGCAAGTTCAGGCACACAACCAGCGTCACTGGAAGCGATCATGCTCAGTCTTCCGGAGTGAAGCCTGAATCTTTCACAATCGGCCCCCAACGGTTGATGTCGTCCTTCACAACTGTGGCAAATGAGCTTGGGCTTTCCAAGGGAACTGTTTGGAACGCGCCTTTGGCCATAGCATCTTGAAATGTTTTTGTCCGCGCGGCTTCTGTAATTGCCTTGTTCAGCGCTACAACGACTGAAGGAGGCGTTTTAGCAGGAGCGAACATTCCGAACCACTCCAGTGCGGTTGCCTCCCCGTATCCCAGCTCCGCAAGCGTAGGAACTTGAGGTAGTTCTGGACTGCGCTGGGGGCTGCTGATTGCCAGGGCGCGTACCCGGCCTCCTTGGATTTGTGGCAAGGCATTCGACATGACGCTCACGTTCGCGGCGACTTGGCCCCCAATCAGGTCTGTCATGGCTGGAGCCGCTCCTCGATATGGAACATGCAACCATTCCATCTTCATGGCTTTGCTTAATGAGACGCCTGTGAAGTGAGGCATGGACCCTGCACCAGATGAGCCATAAGCGGCTTGGCCGGGATTAGACTTCGCCCAATTTACTAAGTCAGTCAGGCTCTTGACAGATGCTGGTACTGCCGGACCGACAGCAATTACGAAGGGAGCTGCTGCAACCTTGGCAACTGGCGCAAAGTCAGTTTGTGGGTTGTAGCTGAGCCGTTTGTACAAATGGGGGTAGAGCACCACCATGGAAGCGGGGGTCAGCACCACAGTGCTGCCATCTGCATCTGCATTTTTGACTGCCTCCATCGCTACTCGGCCACCTGCACCAGGTTTGTTGTCCACGATGATGGCCGGGGCCAGTCCATGCAATTCTTGCGCCAAAGCTCGGGCGACGGTGTCTGCGGAGCCGCCAGGCGGGAATCCCACGACAATTTTTAAAGGCTTAGTCAGCAGTGGTGCTGGTTGCTGCGCCGCCACTGTACCGCTGACGGCCGCTGATGCCATAGCCAATATTGCGGCTTGAAAGGTTCGACGATCCATCGCTGTCTCCTAGGTTATTGATGTGATATGGAGGATAGGCGATGGCTGGTATAACCAGATAAAATTATCACAAGCACGATGAATAATCATGTATGTGATTTAAGCCATGTCGAAATCTACCCCGGTAAAGTCTGCTCTCCGAGTGTTGGAGTTGTTGGAGTTCTTTGCTGAATGGCGCAGGCCAGCCAGTGTCAATGAAATCTGCCAGTCTCTTGGCTATCCGCAGTCAAGTACCTCGGTGCTGCTCAAGAGTCTCAAAGAGATGGGGTACTTTGACCACGACTCGCGCACTGGAATGTACTCACCAAACGTGCGCCTTTCACTTGCTACGGCCTGGATCGAGGAGCAGCTTTACAGTGAGCAAAGTCTTTTGCGCATGATGGAGCGGGTACTGGCCGAAACGGGGCACACAGTCATGATTGGCACCAGGCAAGGGGTTCATGTTCGCTACTTGCATGTCCTGCAGGCCACGCGTGTGGGCAGCTTCCAAAGCAAAAGCGGATTGCTGCGGCCCTTGTTTCGGAGTGCGACAGGCAAGATGTTGTTGACGACGCTGCAAGAGCGAGACGTTGCCCGTCTTTTGCGGCAAGCGAATGCGCAGGAAAATGAGGTGTCGCTCCGTCTGGGTTTGGATCAGGTACTGACGGAGCGCAGGCAGGCAGCAGTGAGTGGATACGCGGTCTCTTTGGGAACGTCGGTGCCGGGTGCTGCAGCGCTTGCGATGTTGCTGCCTGGGCGAGAACATATGACACTCAGTATTGGCGGGCCTATTGAAGAGATAAAGCTTGAGCAAGTGTCTTTGGTGGAGACACTGCGGCGCGCCATCGAACCTTTTCACTCGGTAACTCTGTCACATCGATTGAAGTCCATTTGATGGAATATTCGAGGAACGAATCCGTCATCGTGTCTTTCAAACCCATGGTGGCTAACATACGCGGCTATGCCAGCCGCCGCCACTCCCATCCGCGATCGACTTGAAGCGTTCCGCCAGCTCGGGCGCATGCAGGCGGGTTCGCTCATCATCACCGCGTTTGGCGATGCGGTGTTGCCGCGCGGCGGGCGGCTGTGGCTGGGCAGCCTGATCGGCTGGCTGGAGCCGCTGGGCGTGAACGAGCGCCTGGTGCGCACCACCGTGTTCCGCCTGGTGAAGGACGAATGGCTGGCCAACCAGGCCCAGGGTCGCCGCACCGACTACTTCCTCACGCCCGCCGGCCAGCGCCGGTTTGAAGAGGCCTCGCGGCAGATTTACGCCGCCGAAACCCCGCCGTGGGACCGCCGCTGGCGCCTGGTCCAGTTGCTGGGCGACCTGGACAACCGCACCCGCGATCGCTTGCGCCAGGCCTTGTTCTGGCAAGGCTTTGGCGAGTTGGGTGCGGGCAGCTGGGTGCACCCCAGCGCCGACCTGCCTCAGGTGTTCGACGCGCTGGTGACCGAAGGTTTGGGTGACTGCCTGCCGCTGCTGATGCCACTGGTGGCGGCCAACCCCCGGCTGGCCGCCTGTGCCCACGACAGCGACATGGTGCGTCGCGCCTGGAACCTGAGCGAACTGGCCGAAGGCTACCAAGGCTTTGTGCAGTGCTATGCCCCGGTGCTGGACGCCTTGCGCACCGGCGCCGAGCCGCTGGACGACGCCAGCGCCCTGCACCTGCGTTTGCTGCTGATCCACGACTTCCGGCGCCTGCTGTTGCGCGACCCCGAGTTGCCCGACGTGCTGTTGCCGGCTGACTGGCCCGGTCACCAGGCGCGCCACCTGTGCCGCGACATCTACCAGCGGCTGCTGGGCCCGTCCGAGCGCCACCTGGACACCACCTTCCAGCTCGCCAGCGGCACCACGCCCGCGGCGCTGCCGTGGCTGAGCGACCGTTTCAAGCTGGCCGATTTGCTGTCCAGCGCCACCTGAGCGCGGTCACCTGAGCCTGCCTCGCCCCATCGCAGGGCCGATGCGTGGCGACCATTGGCGTTACGGCTATTTCCAAAATTAGTTATTTTTTGTATCTAAACGGCGCCGCTGTGGGCGGGCGTGCGTCGTGGATGTCCCTTGGCCTCTGAGGGCCAAGGGAAAACCCTCTGTCCAACGGCGGCAGGACTTTGTACGATACCAAATATCAAGTTAAATCATGATTTTTGTATCGCTTTAACCCAGGCCCGCCGACCCATGACCCACCCCTTGTTCGAGAAACACCACGCCACCCTGGACGGTGCCCTGCAGGCCATCGCCACCCGGGGCTACTGGTCGCCCTACGCCGAAATGCCCAGCCCCAAGGTGTACGGTGAAACCGCCGCAGCGGACGGCAAGGCCGCGTTCGATGCTCACCTGAACGCCGATTTCGCGCTGGACCAGCCCGGCCAGACCGGCTGGGGCGGGCGCGAAGCATCGCCCTACGGCGTGGCGCTCAACGTGCGCTACCCGGTGTGCGTCCCCGATGCCCTGGTGGCTGCCGCCCAGGTCGCCATGCCCGGCTGGCAGGCCCTGGGTGCCGCCGGCCGCACCGGCGTGTGCCTGGAGGTTCTGCACCGCCTGCACCGCCAGAGCTTCGAGATGGGGCACGCCGTGATGATGACCACCGGCCAGGGCTGGATGATGGCCTTCCAGGCCGGTGCCGCCCACGCGCTGGACCGGGGCCTGGAGGCCGTGGCCTACGCCTGGCGCGAGCAGAGCTTCGTGCCCACAGACACCGTGTGGGACAAGCCGCAGGGCAAGAACCCGTCGCTGGTGATGAAGAAGCACTACGAAATCGTGGGCCGGGGCGTGGCACTGGTCATCGGTTGCGGCACCTTCCCCACCTGGAACACCTACCCCGGTCTGTTCGCCGCGCTGGCCACTGGCAACCCGGTCATCGTGAAGCCGCACAGCAACGCCATCCTGCCGGCCGCCATCACGGTGCGCACCATCCGCGCGGTGCTGGCCGAACACGGCATCGACCCCAACCTCGTCACCCTGTGCGTGGCCGAGCAGCGCAGCGCCACCCAGGCCCTGGCCACCCACCCGGCCGTCAAGTCGGTGGATTTCACCGGCAGCAACGTGTTCGGGCAGTGGCTGATCGACCACTGCAAGCAGGCCCAGGTGTACGCCGAGCTGGCAGGGGTCAACCACATCGTCATCGAATCGACCGATGCCTACAAGGCCATGTTGGGCAACCTGGCGTTCACCTTGTCGCTCTACGCGGGCCAGATGTGCACCACCTCGCAGGCGCTGATCGTGCCGGCCGCCGGCATCCAGACGGACGAAGGCCCCAAGAGCTACGACGAGTTCTGCGCCGACCTGTCGGCCGCGGTGCAGAAGTTCCTGGCCAAGACCGAGGTGGCCTGTGCCGTGCTGGGTGCCATCCAGTCCGGCGCCACGCTGGACCGCATCGCCCATGCGGGCAGCGGCCAGTTGGGCCGGGTGGTGCTGCCTTCGCAAAGGCTGGCGCACCCCGAATTCCCGGACGCCCCGGTGTGTACCCCGTTGCTGCTCGCCTGCGACGCCACCGACGAAGCCGCCTACATGGAAGAGCGTTTCGGCCCGATCAGCTTCGTTGTCAAGGCCACCGACGTGGACGCGGCGATCGCCCTGTCCGAGCGCATCGTCACCCAGCACGGGGCCCTCACCGTGGGCCTGTACTCCACCCAGCCCGACGTGATCGACGCCATGACCCGGGCGAGCTGGCGTGGCAAGGTGGCGCTGTCCATCAACCTCACCAGCGGCGTGTTCGTGAACCAGTCGGCCGCGTTTTCCGACTACCACGGCACCGGCGGCAACCCGGCGGCCAACGCCTCGTACTGCGATTCGGCCTTCGTGGCGAACCGCTTCCGCGTGGTGCAACGCCGCCACCACGCCTGAAAGGACGCCCGATGAGCGACGCACCGGTGTTGTTCGAGCTCAGCGCAGACGGGGTGGCCCGCGTGACGCTGAACCGGCCGGACAAGATGAACAGCTTCAACGCCGCCATGCACGAAGCCCTGATGGCCGCGCTGGACCGGGTGGACGCCGACCCCGCCGTGCGGGTGGTGGTGCTGGCGGGGGCCGGGCGCGGCTTCTGCGCCGGGCAGGACCTGGCCGACGACGCGGTGCGCTTCGTGCCCGGCGAGACCCCGCCCGACCTGGGGGACGTGGTGGAGCGCTTCTACAAGCCGCTGGTGCTGCGCCTGGCCGGCTTGCGCGTGCCCACCATCGCGGCGGTGCACGGCGTGGCGGCCGGTGCCGGTGCCAGCGTGGCGCTCGCGTGCGACATGGTGGTGGCGTCCCATGCGGCCTCCTTCATGCTGCCCTTCGCCAAGATCGGCCTGATTCCCGACACCGGCGCATCGTGGTTTGTGCCGCAGCGCGTGGGCCACGCCCGCGCCCTCGGGCTGGCACTGACGGGCCAGAAGCTGCCCGCCACCCAGGCTGCCGAGTGGGGGCTGATCTGGCAGGCCGTGCCTGACGACACGTTTGCCGCACAGGTGGACGCCCTGGCCCGCCAGCTGGCGCAGATGCCCACCTGCGCCCTGGTGCGCACCCGCCAGCTCATGCAGGCCGCTCAGGCCCACACGCTGGCGCAGCAGCTCACGCTGGAAGGCGAAGCCATGCGCGAGCTGGGCCGCAGCGCCGACTACGTGGAGGGCGTCGCCGCCTTCCTGGACAAGCGCCCCGCCCGTTTCACCGGCCAATGAACCCACCGCCTCACGCATGAGCACCCCCCCCACCACCAATCCCCAGGCCCTGGCCGAAGCCGTGGCCCGCGCCATGGGGTCGCGCGACGCCGCCACCCACGCGTTGGGCATGGCGCTGGTCGCCGTCGGCCCCGGCACCGCCACCCTGCGCATGCCGGTGCGGCCCGACATGGTCAACGGCCACCACATCTGCCACGGTGGGATGATGTTCACCCTGGCCGACAGCGCCTTTGCCTACGCCTGCAACAGCTACAACCAGAACACGGTGGCCTCGGCCTGCCACATCGACTTCCTGGCCCCAGCGCGCGAGGGTGACGTGCTGGAAGCCGAAGCCACGGAGCGTTCCGCCAGCGGCCGCACCGGCGTCTACGACATCACCGTGCGCGTGGTCGGCGGCAAAACCGTCGCGCTGTTCCGGGGCAAGAGCTACCGCATCAGCGGCGAAGTCATCGCCGGCCTGCAGGCCGAGTCCCAGGCCTGACCGCGCCCCCCTCTGTTCATACATCAGCCTTCCGGAGACACCCCCATGCCCGTCAAGCAACCCCGCCCTGGCGATCTCGACCCGATCGAAACCGCCAGCCGCGACGAGATTTCGGCTCTGCAATTGCAGCGTCTGAAGTGGACGCTGCAGCACGCCTACGAAAACGTGCCGCACTACCAACAGAAGTTCGATGCGGCCGGCGTCCACCCCGACGACCTGAAAACCCTGGCCGATTTGGCCAAGTTCCCCTTCACCACCAAGTCCGACCTGCGCGACAACTACCCCTTCGGCCTGTTCGCAGTCCCGCGCAGCCAGGTGTCGCGGGTGCACGCCTCGTCCGGCACCACCGGCAAGCCGACCGTGGTGGGCTACACCAAGGGCGACATCGACCGCTGGGCTGACCTGGTGGCGCGCTCCATCCGCGCGGCCGGTGGCCGCCCCGGTGACCTCTGCCACATCGCCTACGGCTACGGCCTGTTCACCGGTGGCCTGGGCGCGCACTACGGCGCCGAGCGCGCCGGTTGCACCGTCATTCCCATGTCCGGCGGGCAGACCGAAAAGCAGGTCCAGCTGATCCAGGACTTCCAGCCCGACCTCATCATGGTCACGCCGTCCTACTCGCTGGTGATCGCCGAGGAGTTCGAGCGCCAGGGCATTGCGCCCGAGCAGATTTCGCTCAAGGTCGGTATTTTTGGCGCCGAGCCCTGGGGCGAGGGCATGCGCGCCGAAATCGAGCGCAAGCTCGGCATCGATGCGGTGGACATCTACGGCCTGTCGGAAGTGATGGGCCCGGGCGTGGCCAGCGAATGCATCGAGTCCAAAGACGGCCCGGTGATCTGGGAAGACCACTTCTACCCCGAAGTCATCGACCCCGAGACCGGCGAGGTGCTGCCCGACGGGTCCGACGGCGAACTGGTGTTCACCTCCCTCACCAAGGAGGCGATGCCCGTCATCCGCTACCGCACCCGCGACCTCACCCGCCTGCTGCCGCCCACCTCGCGCTCGTTCCGCCGCTTCGGCAAGATCACCGGCCGCAGCGACGACATGCTCATCATCCGCGGCGTCAACGTGTTCCCAACGCAGGTGGAAGAGCAGATCCTGCGCGACCAGCGCCTGGCTGGCATCTACCAGATCAACCTGAGCCGCGACGGCCACCTCGACAACGTGGAGGTGCAGTGCGAGCTGCAGCGCGACCTGACCGGCCGCATAGACGCCGTCGAGCGCCAGACCATTGCCAAGGAACTGCAGCACCACATCAAAACCATCATCGGCATTTCCACCCAGGTCACCGTGATGGACGCCGACAGCATTCCCCGCACCCAGACCGGCAAGGCCCGGCGGGTGGTGGACAACCGCCCCAAGCAGGTCTGATTTTTTCTCAGGAGAGCCGCCATGTACACGCAATCCTTCAACGTGCCGGACGACGCCGGCAAGACCGTCCAGCCGCTCAAGGCCGCCGAGCCGGCCGAGCTGATGGCCCGCTTTGACGAGCGCATCGACGCCGACGGCCGCATCGAGCCGCAGGACTGGATGCCCGAGGCCTACCGCAAAACCCTGGTGCGCCAGATCAGCCAGCACGCGCACAGCGAAATCGTGGGCATGCTGCCCGAAGGCAACTGGATCAGCCGCGCCCCCAGCCTCAAGCGCAAGGCCATCCTCATTGCCAAGGTGCAGGACGAGGGCGGCCACGGCCTCTATCTGTACAGCGCCGCCGAAACCCTGGGCACCAGCCGCGACCAGATGCTGGACGCGCTGCACAGCGGCAAGGCCAAGTACAGTTCCATCTTCAACTACCCCACGCTGACCTGGGCCGACGTGGGTGTGATCGGCTGGCTGGTGGACGGCGCGGCCATCATGAACCAGATTCCGCTGTGCCGCTGCAGCTACGGCCCCTACGCCCGCGCCATGGTGCGGGTGTGCAAGGAAGAAAGCTTCCACCAGCGCCAGGGCTACGAGGCCCTGTTGGTGATGATGAAAGGCACTCAAGCGCAGAAAGACATGGTGCAGGACGCCGTCAACCGCTGGTGGTGGAAGTGTCTGGCCATGTTCGGCCCGCCGGACGCCGACAGCCCCAACAGTGCGCAAGGCATGCGCTGGGGCATCAAGCGCATCAGCAACGACGACCTGCGCCAGAAGTTCGTGGACGCCACCGTGCCGCAGGCCAAGGTGTTGGGTGTGACCCTGCCCGACCCCGACCTGAAGTGGAACGAGGCGCGTGGCCATCACGACTACGGCCAGATCGACTGGGACGAGTTCTGGGCCACCGTCAACGGCCACGGCCCGATGAACAAGGAACGCCTGGCCACCCGGGTGAAAGCTCACAACGATGGCCAATGGGTGCGCTATGCCGCCGTGGCCCACGCCCGCAAACAGCAACAACGTGCCCTGAAGGAGGCCGCATGACCACCCCCCCCGCTTTGAAAGACTGGCCCCTGTGGGAAGTGTTTGTCCGCAGCAAACAAGGCTTGGAGCACAAGCACTGCGGCAGCCTGCACGCCAGCGACGCGCAGCATGCCCTGCAGATGGCGCGCGACGTCTACACCCGCCGCCAGGAAGGCGTGAGCATCTGGGTGGTGCCGTCCAAGGCCATCACCGCCAGCGCTCCCGACGAAAAAGGAGTATTCTTGGTGCCGGCGGCCGACAAAATCTACCGCCAGCCGCCCT
>CAZGDZ010000032.1:0-11477 GCA_964524855.1 uncultured Macromonas sp. | reverse complement strand
TCCAGGCCGATCTGACCGTGCCGACCGAAGTTGCGTTCGTGAAACTTAACAACCAGTTCGTCGTTCCGGTCGTCTCGGGCGGCCGCGTGACCTCGCTCATCATCCTTGCGCTCAGTCTCGAAGTGCCGCCGGGATCGAACGAAGCCGTCTTCGCGCGCGAGCCCAAGCTGCGGGACGCGTTCCTGCAGGTACTTTTCGATCATGCCAATGCCGGGGGATTTGCCGGAAACTCCGCCGCGCCCTGCACGAAGCCGCGATCCAGGTCCTCGGCGCATCGGTCAGCGGGGTTCTGATCGAGGATATCGTACGGCAGGACAGCTAGGGCACCCTACGTGCCAAGGCGTCGGGCAGACGACGGATCGGTTGCCGACGCCAAGGCAAGTGCGCGCTTGAGCCGATCCCTCCTCACCTTGGTGTACGCCTCGGCGGTCAGGTCGCGCAGGGCGGAGAGGTGTCCGAAGGACTGCGTTGCGGCAAGATGCGCCGCCTCCAGGTCCGCACGAAGTTCTGCCAGATGCCCCAGCAGTCTGCGCCTCTGGCCGCAAGTCCAGGCATGATGGCGGGCCGCCGCCTGTTGGAAAAACTGGGTGCCACCGTGACCGAAGGTGCCGCCATTGTGGATTTGCCGGAGTTGGGCGGCAGCCAGCGCCTGAAGGACAGTGGCTTGCCGTTGTTCACCCTGGTGGGTTTCGAAGGGCACTGAGCCCTCAGTCTCGGCTCATTCCAGGTTGCCCAGTTGGGTCTCGCTCAAAGGTGAGAAGCGCTCACTTTCCCGGCGGGTCATTGGTCGGGTGGGCTCAAAACTGGGGTGTTTGGTGTTTGTGCTGCGTTCACCCAGCGCCCGCTGCAGGGCAGCCAGTTCGTCGTGCTCCACAGGGTCGTGATCCGTTTCGGACGCAGCTTGCACGGAGCGTGTGGGTGCTTTTTGCACATGCGTCGCACCGAGCAGCCGCCAATAGACGGCTCGCACTTCCAGGTGCAGCCGCTCTTGGGCCAATTGCTGCAGTTGCACCTCCAGGCCCGGAGTGCCCTCGGGGACCGAGTCCAGCGCGGTGGCTTGGATGTCGATCAGCACCAGATGGCTGGTCCCTTCATGGTCCAGTGTGAGCACCTTGAACTTGTAACTGCTGGACAGCACACCCGCGCGGATCATGTTTTCGCGCACAACGGCGTAGAGCTGATCGCGCCGAGCCGTGCGAGCACTGCGGCGCTCGTCCTTGCGCGGCTCGGTGGCGGGCGCAGCCGACACCGCACCAGGCGACGCGGCCCACCACCGTTGCCACCAACGGCGCCACGCCGAAATGGGGGGGCGGGAAGAAGAGGAGGGTGGGCGTGCCATGGCGTTGAGGGTCCGTGTTTATACCAATTGTGCATCCAGACGCGGTGGTTTTGGCCGATACTGCCAACTGAGCATGGTGTGTTCGGCGCGCAGCCGTAACGGCGGCAGATCGCACCATGAGCCAAGTCAACGACAAGCGTTTCAAAATGAACGACATTAGCGGTTCAATCGTCGGCGTGCTGGGCCTGATACGGGTTTGGCACCGCAGAGAATGTTTGTCAGAATCTAATTTTTGATGGGGTCATATGAGCAATATGCTTTCTGGTCAAGCCGGTGCATCGCAAGCGAAGAACGCTTCGTCCGCGTCGTCGGCCGGCAGTGCCGAGTTCCTCACCTTCCGATTGGGTGCCGAGGAGTATGGGATCGACATCTTGCGGGTGCAGGAAATCCGCTCCTACGAGGAGCCGACCCGCATTGCCAATGCACCTACGTTCATCAAGGGCGTGGTCAACTTGCGGGGCGTGATTGTTCCGGTGGTGGACCTGCGCATCAAGCTGGGCTGCGAAAAGGTGGAGTACAACAGCTTCACCGTGGTGATCGTGTTGAACATCAAGGGTCGGGTGGTCGGCGCGGTGGTGGACTCGGTGTCCGACGTGCTGGAGTTGGCGCGCGACAGCATCAAGCCGGCGCCTGAAATGTCCAGCTCTGCCGTGGATACCGTGTTCGTGACCGGAATCGCGAGTGTGGGTGAGCGCATGCTCATCCTGATGGACATCGAGTCGTTGATGAGCAGCCCAGACATGGGATTGATGGACGCTTCGGCGTCCTGATGGCCGACGTGCCAGGAGACAGTATGGGTTTGTTGTCGTTCATGCGGGCGTTCACCATCCGTTTTCGGATGATGGGGGCCATCGCGGTCGTGTTGGTGCTGCTGGTCGTGGTGGGTGGGGCCGGTTTGTGGGGCATGTCCCGCATGCAGGCGTTCAACCACGATTTCGTGGAGCACTCGTTTGCCGAGTCGGTGGCGTTGGGGCAGTTGCAAGTGGGGTTGGGTGAACTGCGGCGCTACGAGCGCGACATGATCATCAGCTACGAAAAGCCCGACCGGGTCAGGGTTGCCAAAACCCGTTGGGACGAGGCTTGGCAGCAAACCCAAACCCGCCTGAACACGATGCAAGAGGGCGATGCCGACGAGGACAACCTGTTGGTCGATGAAATTCGCCGCCAGTTGGAGGTGTATGTGCGGGCGGTGGAGCCGGTGGCGCGCCAGTTGGAGGCAGAGGCTTACGACTCCGCCACCACGGCCAACCTGTTTTTGCGCGATGCCCATGCCGCTTTCGACAAGGTGGACGAAACCATGGTCGCGCTCGACAAAGTGCTGGGCGAGGAGGTGCGGGCAGACTATGGCCAAGCGCAGTCCACCTCGGTCATCATTGTGTGGGTGTTTCTGGGGGTGGTGGCCGCAGCGGCCCTGATCGTGGTGCCGACCACGCTGGCGAACATGCAAAGCATTTGCCGCCCCCTGGAGCAGGCGCAAGGTTTGGCGGTGGCGATTGCCCGTGGTGACCTGACGACCCGGCCCGATGTGCAGGGCGCCGACGAGCTCGCCGAGTTGATGCGCTGTCTGGTGGACATGCAGGCGTCGCTGTCGCGGACCGTGGGAGAAGTGCGCGAGGCTGCCGACAGCATCCGCCAGGCCAGCTTTGAGATTGCCAGTGGCAACCAGGATTTGAGCAACCGGACCGAGCAGACGGCCAGCAACCTGCAACAGACCGCAAGCAGCATGGAGCAGATCACCGAGACGGTGCGACAGTCCAGCGACGCGGCGCAGTCGGCCAGTCAAATGGCCCGCGACAACTCGGTGGTGGCCCAAAAGGGCGGGGAAGTGGTGGGCCAGGTGGTCAGCACCATGGACCAGATCAACCAGAGCAGCCAGAAGATCCACGACATCATTGGCGTGATCGATGGCATTGCGTTCCAGACCAACATCCTGGCGCTGAACGCCGCAGTGGAGGCTGCCCGCGCCGGCGAGGCTGGGCGCGGTTTTGCCGTGGTGGCGGGCGAAGTGCGCAATTTGGCGCAGCGCAGCGCCGAGGCCGCGAGAGAGATCAAGTCGCTCATCAGTGCGAGTGTGGATCGCGTGAATGCCGGTACCCAGTTGGTGCACCAGGCGGGCACCACCATCCGAGACATCGTGAACAACGCGGAGAAGATCTCGTCGTTCATCGCCGACATCACTTCGGCGACCGGAGACCAGGCGCAGAGTTTGGTGGAAATCAATGGCGCGGTGGGGCAGCTCGACCAAGTCACGCAGCAGAACGCTGCCCTGGTGGAAGAAAGTGCCGCCGCCGCCGACAGCCTGCGCGACCAGGCACAGCGCCTGTCTGACTTGGTGGCTGTGTTCCGGTTGATGCAAGGTGATGCCGGGCATCCGCCGCTGATGCCCGCGGCCACCCGCGGTCACGCGCAGGTGGCAGGTTACGGGGGCCCTGAGCGCCGACATCGCGCCCGCGATTGACTTTTCTTTCCCTTGGATCATTCAACCGTTCAGCGAGAATAATTATGAATTTGACCAACCTTCGCATCGGTGTTCGTTTGGGGGCGGCTTTTGCGGTCGTCTTGGTGCTGCTGGTGGCAGTGGTGGGTTTGGCGGTGTCCGAATTTCGGGTGTTGCTGGATGACCTCAACCGGGTGGTGGTCATGGAGCGGCGCGCCGCGTTGACAGAGGAGTGGGCGGCCAGCACGCGGCTGAACGTCAACCGCGTCATGGCGATCGCCAAGTCACGCAACGATGCAACGGTGGAGGGTTACTTCGCGCCCTTGATCGCGCAAACCACTCAGCGCATCAACGACCTGCAGAAGACGCTGGAAGCGGAGATTGCGTCCGAAGAGGGTAAGGCGCTGTTGGCGAGGGTGGCGCAGTTGCGCACCGACTACATCGCAGGACGCAAGGAGTTTTTTGATGCGCTCAAGGCTGAAGATCTGGAAGGGGCTGATCGGCTGTTGAACACGCGCCTTTTGCCTTCGGCCAATGCTTACATGGCCGCACAGGAAGAGTTGGCCAAGCTGCAGCACCGTTTTGTGGACGAATTCGCGAAGGCCGCGGAAGACGCCGTGGACGGTGCCATCATGGTCGAGTTGGCTTTGCTGGCAGCCGCTCTGCTGATTGGTGTGGTGGTGGCAGTGTCCATCACCCGCTCCATCACCCGTCCGCTCAGCGAGGCAGTGGATTTTGCCAACACGATCGCACATGGCGACTTGACGCGTCACATCGTGGTCAGTCGCCAGGACGAGTTTGGCAGTTTGCTGCGCGCGCTGAACGAGATGCAGACTGGGCTTCAGCGTGTGGTGGGACAAATCCGCGAAGCCAGCGATGGCATTTCGCAGGCGTCCAGCGAAATCGCCAGCGGCAACCAGGACCTGAGTGGACGCACCGAACAGGCGGCCAGCAACTTGGAGGAAACCGCCGCCAGCATGGAAGAGCTGACCGCCACCGTGCGTCAGAGTGCCGATTCGGCCCGCCAGGCCAACCAGTTGGCGTCCAGCGCCGCCGAGGTGGCACAGAAGGGCGGGGCGGTGGTCGGCCAGGTGGTGCAGACCATGGACGACATCACCCAGTCCAGCCAGCGCATCAGCGACATCATCAGCGTGATCGATGGCATCGCGTTCCAGACCAACATCCTGGCGTTGAACGCAGCGGTGGAGGCGGCCCGTGCTGGCGAACAAGGGCGGGGCTTTGCCGTGGTGGCGGGCGAGGTGCGCACGCTGGCCCAGCGCAGTGCCCAGGCGGCTAAGGAAATCAAAGACCTCATCAATGCCAGTGTGGACCGGGTGCAGGATGGCAGCCGACTGGTGCAGGACGCGGGCAGCACGATGAACGAGATCGTCAGCAGCGTGCAGCGCGTGACCGACATCATTGGCGAAATTTCGGCGGCTGCGGCTGAGCAGAGCGAAGGTATCGGCCAGGTGAACGTGGCGGTCAGTCAGCTCGACCAAATGACGCAGCAGAACGCCGCTTTGGTCGAACAGAGTTCGGCCGCTTCCGAGAGCTTGCGCGATCAGGCGGGCCGGTTGTCGCAGGCGATCGCGGCGTTCCGCACGGGCGATGTTCAAACCTTGTCGCCGGTGGCTACACGTGCGCCGGTCAAGCGTCCGGCGCCACCACGCCCAGCCCCCACCCGCCAGGCCGACGCCAGCTTGCCTTCGCCCAAACCGCATTCGGCGGCGCCCACCAAGGCCATCCCGGGCAAGCCGGTGTCCAAACCCGCGCCCAAAGCAACCGCCGCACCAGCAGCACCGGCCTTGGCACCCAAGCCCGCTGCACCCAAGCCCGCTGCACCCAAGCCCTTGGCCCGTCCTGCGCCCAAACCGGCCGACAACGCAGAGGGTGATTGGGAAAGCTTCTGACCACCATGAACGCGCGCCTGCCCCCCACCGTGCTGGATGCCGCCCTGACCCGTGCCCATGTGGACGGGCAGTGGCAACAACACATCCTGCCTGCGCTGCACCGCTACATCAGCATCCCGGCCAAGTCACCAGCGTTCGATCGCGATTGGGCCACCCATGGCCACATCGACACCGTGTTGCGCGAAGCGGCCGATTGGGTGCTGGCGCAAAAAGTGCCCGGGTTGCAGCTGGAGGTGATCCGGCTGGAAACGCCGGACGGCCGTCCGCGCACGCCGGTGTTGTTCTTTGAGCTGCCCGCCAGTGCAGGACGGGACGGCACATCGGCCCCCGCGAGCGGTCAGACGGTGCTGATGTACGGTCACCTCGACAAGCAACCCGAGTTCAACGGCTGGCGCAGTGACCTGGGGCCGTGGACGCCCAAGCTGGTGGACGACAAGCTGTATGGTCGGGGCGGCGCTGACGACGGTTACGCCATCTACGCCAGTATCGCCGCCATTCAGGCCTTGAAGGCGCAGGGCGCCGCACACCCGCGCATTGTGGGCTTGATCGAGACTTGCGAAGAGAGCGGTTCGCACGATCTGTTGCCTTATGTGGATGCGTTGCGAGACAGCTTGGGCGATGTCGGCTTGGTGGTCTGCCTGGACAGTGGCGCCGGCAACTACGACCAACTCTGGCTGACCACCAGCCTGCGTGGCATGGCCAGTGGTGTGCTCAAGGTGGAGGTGCTGACCGAAGGCATCCATTCGGGCGACGCTTCGGGGTTGGTGCCGTCCAGTTTTCGCATCATGCGCCAGGTGCTGGACCGACTGGAGGATAGCGGCACCGGACGCTTGCTGCCCGAGCGCTTCCATTGCGAAGTGCCTGCGGAGCGGATGGCTCAGGCCCAAGGGACGGCCGCCATTCTGGGTGACGAGGTGTACAAACGGTTCCCTTGGGCGCACCACGACTGTGGTGGCGCCACCTTGTTCGCCTTGCCCACTACCACCGATCCGGTGGAGGCGCTGATCAACCGCACTTGGCGGCCCACTTTGAGCGTGACTGGCGCGGACGGCTTCCCGACCTTGCAGAACGCGGGCAATGTGCTGCGGCCCTACACCGCGTTCAAGCTCAGTTTGCGCCTACCGCCTTTGGTTGATGCCGCCCAGGCAGTGCAAGACCTGAAAACCTTGCTGGAAGACAACGCCCCTTACCAGGCCAAAGTGACGTTCGAGCCCGAGGGGGCCGCCACCGGCTGGAATGCGCCGGCCACCGCGCCGTGGTTTGAGCAGGCCTTGCACACGGCCAGCCGGGCGCAGTTCGGTGCAGCCTGCGGCTTCATTGGGCAAGGTGGCACGATCCCCCTCATGAACATGTTGAGCCAGGGCTTTCCCAAGGCTCAAATGATGGTGTGCGGTGTGCTCGGCCCTAAAAGCAACGCCCACGGCCCCAACGAATTTTTGCATGTCCCGTTTGCGCAACGGCTCACCGCCTCGGTGGCCGAGGTCATCGCACGGATGCCTTGAGCCAGGGTAAACCACTAACCTTGCGGGGGCAAGTGGACCTTGGTGGCGTGTAAGAATTGGACCCATAGTCCGCGCTGGCGGACCCGTGGTTTCTTTTTCTCCAGGCTGCCCTTTCCTTGCCCATGTCTGCGTCTCTCACGGCCGCCTTGCCGATTTCACCATTGGCTGTTCAAGTGGCCGATGAAGTGCTGCGCAGTGGGCGCTTGTCGGTGGCCGAACTGTTGGACCACTTGCGCCATGGATTCATCGTGCTCGACCCAGAAGGGCGGGTAGAGGGGTACAACGGCACAGCCCTGGAGATGCTGGAGCTGCCCGAGAGCTTGCTGGCCTCGCAACCGCCGATTGATGAGGTGGTGTGCTGGCAGCACGCGCGCGGCGATCTGCGTGGTGACGCGGTGCGCTTGCGGCAGCGGGTCTGGCACCACCTGCGTGCCGCACAGCGCACGGGTGAGCCCCACCTGTACACCTACACCAGCGCTGGCGGGCGTACCCTGCAAGGCGCCACCATGGCTTTGCCGAATGGCGGCTGGGTGCGCACTTACACCGACATCAGCAAGCATGCCCAGGCGCTGGCGGCACTGCGCGACAGCGAGGAGCGTTTCCGTAGCCTCACCGAGCTTTCGGCCGACTGGTATTGGGAGTGGGACGAACACTGCCGGTGTGTGCGCATGGAGGGGCACCTGGTGCAGGAATATGGTTTGGAACCACAGTACCTGGGGCGTTGCCCGTGGGAGGTGCCAGCGTTGAACCTGCCCAGGCCCGAGGATTGGGCGCCGTTGCAGCAGATGCTGGCGACACGCCAGGTGTTTCGCCGTTGGGAAGTGCGACGCACCTTGCCGGACGGCCGGCAGGTGTGGTTCGCGCTGAGCGGCATGCCCATTTTCGATGATGTGGGGTGTTGGCGTGGTTACCGGGGAGTGGGCCGTGACATCACGCCGCGCAAAGAAGCCGAGGCGGTGGTGCATCGCTTGGCGTTCTACGACAGCCTCACCGCCTTGCACAACCGCCGCTCCTTCCACGACCGATTGCAGCAGGTGCAGGCGGCGAATGCCCGCAGTGCCATGTGGGCGGCGCTGTGCTTCATTGACCTGGACAACTTCAAAGTCGTCAACGACGCCTATGGTCATGTGATTGGCGATGCGGTGTTGTGTGAGGCGGCGCAGCGACTGCAGGCGGCGGTGCGGGTGGAAGATACCATCGGCCGGATTGGGGGTGACGAATTCGTGGTGTTGCTGGAGGACTTGGCCGCCGGTCGGGAGCAAGCGGCGTGGGCAGCCCAGACGGTGGGTGAAAAAATCCGCGCCGCGTTGGAGCAACCCATGACCGTCGAAGGTGTGGAGGTGGTGGTCACGCCCAGCATTGGCATTGCCCTGTTCCAGGGTGAGGAGGACCGCACCGATGAGATTCTGCGTCGAGCTGACATGGCGATGTACGAATCCAAGGCTGCAGGTCGCAACGCGGTGCGCTTTTTCGATCCATCGTTGCAGGAGCGTGCCACCCTGCGCGCGGCGTTGCAGCGCGACATGCGCCATGGCCTGCGCGAAGCGGAGTTTGTGCTGTTTGGTCAACCGATTGTGGATGCCCGTGGGCGCACCCATGGGCTGGAAGCCTTGTTGCGCTGGCGGCACCCGACGCGCGGCATGGTGTCGCCGGGGCAGTTCATTCCGTTGGCGGAGGAGTCGGGCTACATCTTGGTGCTGGGGCAGTGGGTGCTGGAGCAGGCGTGTACCCACCTGGCCTCTTGGCGAGACGACCCGGTGCGTCGAGGCTGGACCCTGGCGGTGAACCTGAGTGCACGGCAGCTGCGGCAGCCCGATCTGGTTGCCAGTGTCCGAGAGGCCTTGCACCGCAGTGGGGCCGACCCCGCGCGCCTGAAACTGGAGTTGACCGAAAGCCAGTTGCTGCACGATGTGGAGGACACGATCGCCAAGATGGAGGCACTGGCTTCCTTGGGCGTTCAATTCGCCCTGGACGACTTTGGCACCGGCTATTCGTCCTTGGCCTACCTGAAGCGCCTGCCGTTGGCCCAACTCAAGATCGACCGGACCTTTGTACGGGACGTGCTGGACGACCCGAACGATGCGGCGATTGCCCGCGCCATCTTGCAGTTGGCGCAAAGTCTGGACTTGGGTGTGGTGGCCGAAGGGGTGGAAACGGCTCAGCAGTTCGAGGTGTTGCGCGCCATGGGCTGCCGCTTGTTCCAGTGATACAATTTCGGCATGCCCCAGCCGCTGTGAGCGGGCTGGTGGTCAGTGCGTCGCGTCGCGAGTTGGCTTTTCTGCAGCCTGTGCCCGCCGCTGTGCGGCCAGCCACAGCAGCGCCAGCCCGGTCAACGCCACCGGCACGATGGAGCCGATGTTCAGCAGCGCCCAGCCCTGGGTGGTGACCAAGGCGCCTGAGGCGAAAGAGGTGACCGCCATGGTGGCAAACACCCAGAAGTTGATGGCAGCCTGGGCTTTGTCTTTTTCTTCGGGCCGGTAGGCTTGCATGGCCAAGGTGGTGCTGCCGGTGAACAGGAAGTTCCACCCCACGCCCAGCAGAAAAAGCGCCACCAGGAACTGGTGCAAGTCTTGCCCCGAGAGGGCGATCGCGATGCAAACCCCGTTCAGCGCCACGCCCACGCCCATCACCGGCAACACCCCGAAGCGTTTGATCAGGTGCCCGGTGAAAAAGCCCGGTGCGAACATGCCAATGACGTGCCATTCCAGCACCAGCGCGGCGTCGGAAAACGGCATGCCGCACACCTGCATGGCCAGGGGCGTGGCCGCCATCAACAGGTTCATGACGCCGTAACCCAGGGCCGAGCCCACGGTGGCGACGATGAACACCGGCTGGCGCATGATTTCGCCCAATGGACGGCCGGTGCTGGCGCCCGCTTTTTTCGGTGGCTCCGGCGGGAACTGAATGCCGCCCATGATGGCCATGGACAACAGCGCCACCACCGCCAACGCCAGGTAGGCGCCCAGGAACGGGGCGCCCAGCACATCGCGGGTGTGGTTGGCCAGATTGGGGCCCGCAATGGCGCCGATCAGCCCACCCGCCAGCACCAGCGATACCGCTTTTTCGCGGAACGCAGGGGCGGCCAATTCGCCCGCCGCGAAGCGGTAGAGCTGGCCGTTGGCGCTGTAGTAGCCTGCCACCACCGTGGCCAATACCAGCAACCAGAAGTTGCCCATGTGCAACGCTGCAGCGCACAGCAGCGCCGATGTCATGGCCACCAGCAAGCCCAGTTGGAACGACACCTTGCGCCCCCAGCGGGCCTGGCTGCGCGCCACCAGGCCGGTGGACAGCGCGCCGCCCAACACGTAGCCCATCACCGGCAGGGTGGCCATCCAGCCCAGCGGCGCCAGGCTCAAACCCACCAAGCCATTGATGGCGATAAACACCACGTTGTTGGTGAGGAACAGGCCTTGCGCGGCGGCCAGCAGCCAGAGGTTTTTGTTCATGAGCCCCCGTTTATAGCGGATTTGCAAGGACTGAATGCATACGCCACTGGGTATCCAAGACCTTGTAATCGCCAAAGTCATCCCCACTCTCTAAAATCTTTTCCCATATTCCTTTTCAGCCTCGCTCACGAAGGGCCCCCATGGTTCCCCATCTTGTCACGGCCCTCACCGGCCCCATCAACGAACTCGAACAACGCATTCTGGAGTCCACGCCCGTCATCGAGCGCTGGTTCCGGCTGGAGTGGATGGAGCATACGCCGCCGTTCTACAGCTCGGTGGACATCCGCAACGCGGGCTTCAAACTGGCGCCGGTGGACACCAACCTTTACCCTGGTGGCTGGAACAACCTGACGCCCGAGATGCTGCCGCTGGCGGTGCAGGCCGCCATGGCCGCGATCGAAAAAATCTGCCCCGAGGCCAAGAACCTGCTGCTGGTGCCCGAGAACCACACCCGCAACATGTTCTACCTGATGAACGTGGCACAGTTGCAAAAAATCTTCTACCAAGCGGGCTTGAACGTGCGCCTGGGTTCGATGAACCCCGACATCAAAGAACCCACCACCTTTGACCTGCCCAACGGCGAGCAGGTGACGCTGGAGCCGCTGATCCGCGACAAGCGCCGCCTGGGCCTGAAGCACTTCGACCCCTGCACCATCCTGGTCAACAACGACCTGAGCGCGGGGGTGCCCGGCATTCTGGAAGACCTGCACGAGCAGTACCTGCTGCCGCCGTTGCACGCGGGCTGGCATGTGCGCAAAAAGAGCCACCATTTCAAAGCGTATGAAGAGGTAGCCAAGCGCTTTGGCAAGTTGCTGGGCATGGACCCGTGGCTGATCAACCCGA
>CAZGDZ010000031.1:0-11488 GCA_964524855.1 uncultured Macromonas sp. | reverse complement strand
GGCTGCAAGTCCAGGATGTAGAACTTGTTGATGCAGGGTGGCACCAGCAGGAACGGGCGTTCGTAGACTTTGGCTGTCATCGGTTTGTACTCGATCAGCTGGAACAGGTCGTTCTCGAACACCACCTGGCCTTCGGTGGTGGCCACATTCCGCCCTACCTCAAAAGCGCTTTCGTCCGTCATGGACACGTGGCCCTGCTTCATGTCGTGCAGCAGGTTCTGGATGCCCTTGGAAATGCTCACCCCCTGCGTGTCCAGCGCCTTTTTTTGCGCTTCGGCGTTGAAGGCCATGAAGTTGCTAGGCGCGCTTGCATCAATCCACTGCTGCACCGCAAAGTGAATGCGAGCCTTGGTTTTGCCGTCGGCATCCACTGCGTCGGCCATCGCCATCAGGGTGCGGGCGTTCAACAGGTAAGCGGCGGCCGCAAAGGCGGCCATCGGGTTCTGGCGCCAAGCTTCGCTGGCAAAACGGCGGTCTTTGGGCAGTTGCACTTGCAGGCCCTGGTTCCACAGCTCGGCCACGTCACGCAAATAGGTCTGCTGTATGTCGAGCAGGCGTGCCGCGTCAAAATGCACCGGTTGCCCAGCGATCTTGCCGAACAGATCGGAAATGTTGGCCTGGCTGGGCATGCCAAAACTGGGGGTGGGGATGCCGGAAGCAGATTGGGCTTGCAACATTTGCGTCCACTGCTGCATGGCGCTCTGCTGGAACTGTTGGGCCGACTGCAGCCAAGGGTTGTCGGTGGTCATGCGTGTCTCCAGTCATGGGAAGGGCGCGTCGCAAATCCGGGTGGATTCCAGCGCTGTGATGTCAGTGTGCGGCGTTGAACTTCCAACGGCCTGACAATATCAGGGTTGCATTGAACCCCTGTGAATCGATCGCTCATGTATCTGGTCATTATTGCTTGGCTTTATGTCGCCGTCCTCATGGCCGTGGCCGAGGCCACGAACAGCCAAGGCACCCTCCTCGGAGCTATTGTCACCTTTTTTCTTTACGGATTGATGCCGATTGCATTGGTGGTTTACCTGATGGGCTCCCCTTTGCGACGCAAGGCTCGTGCCAAGGCGGAACAAGGCGTCGCATCAGGTGCGCCAGATGCAGGCGGCCATGCGCCCGGTGCCGGCGAGCCGGACCTGGTCGCGTCGGAAGGAAAAGAACCGGTCCGGGTTGAGGACCGTGCACCACCCGGCTGAACCGTCATTGCCAAACACCTGGGCAAAACCTGCCTGCGCCAGGCGCCGGCGCGCCAAGCCTGGCAAATCGGCCAAGAATTTGGGCGCTTCACCGCTTCCGGTCAAAGGCTCAAAACACCCATCGGCCATCGGGTCCACCGCCAGAAAGGTCTGCCGAACCTCGGCGCCCACTTCAAACGAGGTGGGGCCGATGCACGGTCCGAGCCAGACCACGCTTTCGCACCGGGCCTGTGCGGCAGCCAGCGCAGGCCAGGCTTGAACCAGCGCTTCAACCACACCCACGCCGCCCTGCCCCGCCAAACCACGCCAGCCGGCGTGCAGAGCGGCCACGCTGGCGCCGTCTGGTGCGGCCAGCAACATGGGCAGGCAATCGGCCACCATCAGGGTGCATGCCAGGGCGGGTTCGTTGGTCCAGGCGCCGTCGGCCACCTCACCATCCGCCGCATTGGGGCCCAAATGCGCCACGTCGGTACCGTGCACTTGCTGGCAAAACACCGGGCGCGCCCCTGTCAAAGCGGCCAGCCGCTGCCGGTTGATGGCGACATGGTCGGTGTCGTCGCCCACGTGATCGCCCACGTTCAAGCTGTCCCAAGGCGGCGCTGAAACGCCGCCCGTGCGCAGGCTGATGCCCGCCTGCACCCCCTGCGGCCAGGGCGCCTGCGCCATCCACCAACCGGGCGCCATGCTTGCCGACGACGTCACGCTCAAGCCTCAAAGTCCGGGCAATTTTTGGGGTGCGCCCGCTGGAACGCGCCCAGGCGCATGCAGGCCTCGTAGGCAGCCATGGTCAGGGGCAAGCCTTCGTAAGCCAAACCAAAACGCGTGCCGTTGACCACCTGCGGCACCAGGCAGCAGTCGGCCAGCGTGGGCGTGTCACCGTAGGAATAGACCGATGGCGCCAAACCCTCGGCCGCGCGGACCGCGTTCAGGTCTTGCAGCCGACGCTCATAAGCGCGCAAGCCCTCCATCACCCAATGGTTGTACCAATCGGCACGCTGCGCCTCGGTCAAGCCCAAGGTACCGCCCAGGTACTTCAAAATGCGCAAGTTGTTGATCGGATGGATCTCGCACCCCACCGTTTGAGCCAATGCGCGAACCCGGGCCCGACCCAAAGGATCGGCCGGCAACAGGGGCGGCTGCGGATGGGTTTCGTCGAGGTACTCAATGATGGCCATCGACTGGCTCAGCAGCGCGTCGTCGGGCTGACCTTGCACATCGAGCAACGGCACCAGCGAGTCCGGGCTCAGTGCCTGGTAGCCGGCCTGGCGGTGCTCGCCTTTGGCCAAATGCACCGGAACGTAGTCAAAGGGCAGGCCCTTCAGGTGCAAGGCGATGCGAACCCGAAACGATGTGCCAGAACGGAAGTAGTTGTACAGCCTCATGGTGGGTCAGTCTAACGCGGATGGGCCGACACCAACACCTGCAGCAAGCGCAGCAACGTCTGGGCATCCGTCGGGGGCAAGGGAGCCAGCAGGCGCGCCTGGGCGTCGGCGATCGGCTGCATCAGCGCCTGAACCACGTCCATGCCGGCCGGAGTGATCCACAACAGCCGGCGGCGGCGGTCGGCGGGGGCTGGTTCGCGCCGCAGCCACCCCTTGCGCTCCAGCCGTTCGATGACCGAACCCGAGGTGGCCGGGTCCAACGCCACCCGTTGCGCCAGCGTCACCTGATCGATGCCCGGCTCGTCCAACAAGGCGTTGAGGATGGCGAACTGCACCTGAGTCACGTCCAGGGCCGCAGCGGCTTCGCCAAACAACGCCACCGACACTTGGTGCGCCCGGCGAATCAAGTGCCCGGGCGCGGATGCGAAATCAAAACTGTCCATGGGTGCATTTTGGCCGCAGTCGCCCAGGTACGGGATACCCCTAGGTCACGGAACTCGCGCATCGCACTTTTGTCTGCCAATATGCCGTACAGTGCAAAAAGACGTCGTTACAAGGAGACCACGCATGATTCAACGCAGAACCCTTTTGCAAGCAGGCGCCGGTGTCGCGCTGGGCGCACCAGCCATCATTGGCTTGGCGCAGCAAAGCGTCACGCTCAAGTTCCATACCTTCATGTCACCCACCTCCAACGTGTGGCTGAACATGCACAAGGCGTGGATGGACAAGGTCGAAAAAGACTCGCAAGGTCGCATCAAATTCGAGGCCTACCCGGCGATGCAGCTCGGCGGCTCTCCGGTGCAATTGTTCGACCAGGCCAAAGACGGCGTGGTGGACATCGTGTGGACGCTGCCCGGCAACACACCCGGGCGCTTCCCGCGCACCGAAGTGTTCGAACTCCCCTTCATGATGTCCAACGCCGAGGCCACCTCCAAAGCGTTCTGGGAATACATTCAGACCAAAGCCGCCGACGAATACCGCGACGTCAAGCCCATCGCACTGCAAGTCCACGGTCCGGGCATGTTCCATGTCAAGTCCAAAGCCATCAACACCCCAGACGACTTGCGCGGGCTGAAGATGCGTGGCCCCACCCGCCAAGTGACCAAGCTGCTGGCCAACCTGGGCGCGACCCCGGTGGGCATGCCGTTGCCGCAAATTCCCGACGCGCTCTCCAAAGGTGTGATTGACGGTTGCGTGATTCCGTGGGAGGTGGTGCCGTCGGTCAAGGTGCATGAGCTGACCCAATTCCACAGCGAATTCGACCCCAAGGGCGGCGCTTTGTACACCACCACGTTCGTGATGGCGATGAACCAGCGCAAGTACGATTCGCTGCCGCCGGACCTGCAAAAAATCATTGATGCCAACTCGGGCCTGAACGCCTCCGCCTTTCTGGGGCGGGTACAGCAAGCGGGCGACGCGCCCGCACGCAAACAAGCGGTGGATCGAAACAACAAGATCAACACCATCGGCATGGCAGAAGCTCAGGAGTTCCGCCGACGCGCGCGCCAAGTCGAGGTGGAATGGGTGCAGGACATGGACAAGCGCGGCTTCAATGGGCGCGATTTGCTCAGCACCGCGCGTGCGCTGATCGAAAAACACTCCAAGGCTTGATACCACTGGTTGGCCCACTACACTGTGGGCCATGCTTCGCTCTGCCATCCGCCACTGCCGCGACTGCGGCTCCCTCGTTGAACACCGTGTGCCCGACGACGGCGACACCAAAGTGCGTGCCGTCTGTCCGGGCTGCGGCACCATTCACTACGAAAACCCGCTGAACGTGGTGGGCACCGTCCCTTACTGGGGCGAACATGGCGAACAGGTGCTGCTGTGCAAACGGAACATCGAACCCCGTTGGGGCAAATGGACGCTGCCCGCCGGCTTCATGGAGCTGGGCGAATCCACCGCCGATGGCGCTTTGCGCGAAACCATAGAAGAAGCCGGCGCTGACGTGGCAATGGAAGGGTTGTTCACCGTGCTGAACGTGGTGCGCGTGGGGCAAGTGCACATGTACTATCGCGCACGCCTATTGAGCGACCAATTCGACCCTGGTCACGAAACCCAAGAGGCGCGACTGTTCACCGAAGCAGAAATCCCCTGGGAAGAATTGGCTTTTCGCACGGTGAAAGAAACGCTGGAGCGCTACTTCGAAGACCGCCGACTCGGCCGATTTGGAATACACACCGGCGACATCAATTGACCCGCTTGGGGCAAGACCTCGCCACCAGTGCCCTCATTGCTCTCGGGTGTAATTCCGAGCCAAAGCGGCCAGTTCTTCGGGTGGCATGGGCCGGCCAATCAGGTAGCCTTGTACCTCGTTCACCCCCACCGCTTCAATGAAGTCGCACTGGCGTTGGGTTTCCACGCCTTCCGCGATGACCGACATCCCCAGATCCTGGGCCAGCACGGCCATGGCCCGCACAATGGCCCGGTCGCTTCGGCTGCGGGTGATGTGGGTGACGAAGGCACGGTCGATCTTGATCACATCCACCGGAAACTTGAGCAGGTACTCCATGGACGAGTAACCCACCCCGAAATCGTCCAGCGCGATCTTGAAACCCCTGGCGCGCAAACTTTCAAGCAGCTCAACAGAGCGTTGAACGTCTTGCATGGTCAGGCTTTCGGTGATCTCTAGCTCGATCAGTTGGGGGGCGACCCCGGCGTCCACGCTGGCCTGGGTGACCACCTCCAGCAAGTCGTTCGCCATGAACTGGCGAGGCGACAGGTTGACACCCACCCGCAAACTCAGCCCTTCACGCGCCCAGGCAGCGGCTTGCCGGCATGCCTCTTGCAACACCCAGGTACCGACTTCGTGGATCAGCCCCGTTTCTTCGAGCAGCGGCACAAACTGAACCGGAGGAACCACGCCCAATTCGGGATGGCGCCAGCGTATCAAGGCCTCAGCCCCGTCGATGGCACTGGAGCCAAACGCCATCTGAGGCTGATAGACCAGGAAAAACTCACCCCGCTCCAAGGCTTTGTGCAAGCCACGCTCCAATTCCAGTTGGGCGCGCTGGTGCGCCGCCTCGTCCGGGTCGGTGCTGGAACGGAAGCATTGGAGTCCCAAATGGCGCGCCTGGCGTTGCGCGTCCTGCGCCAACTTGAGCAAGCCCTCCGCGTCGGCGGCGTGTCCCGGAAACAAGGTGTAGCCTGAGCTGAAACTCAAGAACACCTCTTGCTGCTCCAGCCGAAACGGCGCTCCCAGTTTGTCCGTGATCGCCTTGAACCGCTGCTCCACCGCCAGGTCATCGGCTTCCGTCAGCATGATCGCGAACTCGTCACCGCCGATACGGGCCACCTCAAAACCAGAACCCGTCACGCTTTCGCTGAGCCGCTGCGCGATCAAGGCCAGCAAGGCGTTGGCACCCGTTTCGCCGTAGGTGTCGTTGTAGCGCCCAAAACGGGTGATGTCGATGGTGCCCACCAACAGCACTTTGCCGGGTTGCTGGCGCAACTCGTCCAGCTTTCCCCGCACCTGACTGACGAACAGGCGGCGGTTGCCCAGGCCGGTGGTTTCGTCGTGCATCGCCAGGTAGTCCACCAGCGCTTCCGCGCGCCGGGTGCCGCTGACGTCCTGAAACACGCCGTACAGCTGGTTGGCCTCGCCCCCTTGGGTGCCCCGCTCGCCAATCAAACGGATGATGTATTCCTGCCGCGCCGTCTGAAGTCGAAACTCCACATCCACTTTTGCGCCGGTGTCGCGAGCGCGCTCCAGCACGGCCAACAAGCGGCGCCGGTCGTCGGTGTGAACATGCTCTGTCAGCGACGCCAGCGAAGCCAAACGGTGAGCCGCAACGCCGGTGAGCAACTCCAGCTCTTCAGACCAACCCAGCGAGCCCAGATCCAGGTCCCACTCCCAATAACCCAGCCCGGCGACGCGACGCACAGCAGACTCACGCAACCGGCTGCGCCGCACCTCACGGTTCAGGGCCCCCGCACGCAGTGCGTAACGCACCCGTTCGGTCAGCAACGGCCAGTTGATCGGTTTGGTGATGAAGTCCGTGGCGCCCGCATTGAACGCCATTTCGATGGAGTCCATGTCATCAGCGGCCGTCAACATGATGATGGGCAGGCTGTCGTCCCCCATCATCAAACGGATCTGGGCGCAGGCGCCGTAGCCATCCACCTCGGGCATCATCACGTCCATCAGGACGAGATCCACGCGGCTCGATCGAACCAGATCGATCGCAAGCTGACCGTTGGCAGCGTCCACCACCGTGTAGCCTTGCTTGGCCAGCACTTTGCGCAACACCATGCGCGTGGGCAGATCGTCATCCACCACGGCGATGGTCAAACCTGCACTTTCGCTACGGGCCAAATTGAAAATCTTGTCCAAGGCTTTGGTATTTTTATCGGGACTGGCTAAATTGAACGCAGCATGGTTTTTGTACACTATGCTCAACTCTTTCGATCATTATCAACGAATCTGCCTGTGAATGACCTACTGAACACATCCACGCTCGGCGAACTCCGGGAAATTCTGGGGGATGACTTGCTGGACATCACCAGCTTGTTTGCCGAACAGGTGGTGATCGAGGCTGATGCGTTGAAGCAACAGATTGCGGCGCAAGACTTGAGTGGTGTGATCCGGCACGCCCATGCCATGAAAGGCAGTTGCGGCAACGTAGGGGCTCTGGCTTTATCCCTGTGGGCCGCAGCGCTCGAGAAATTGGCGAAAGCCGGGGATCTTCCCGCTGCGGCGGCGGCCGTGGAGGCCCTGCCAGCGTTGCTGGAAGGCACCCTGGCCGCAATGAGGCACCAGGGCTACTTGAAAACCTGAGCTTCGTTCAGCTGAACAGGCGTCGCGTCAACGCGGCACCGGCAGGCAGTCCGCGTTCGGCCAAAGCGTCGTACAGCGTTTCCAGCTCCGAACCAATCCGATCCAGATCGTCCGGCCCCAGCGGTCGGCTGCCATCGGTGACCACACCTTCCATGGTGCCCGCGAACCGTTGCGCGATCTCGCGCATGCGCACGAAGGGCCGCTCCTCTCGGGCCACATGGGGCACGTCCAGGGTCAGTTGAAATTCGCGCAACGCCACCTGCTCGGGGTCTTCGGCCAAGGCCAATTGGGTTTCATACTGCAACACCAGCACGGGCGGTGCACCCTGCACATCGGACGGCAACACCATGCGCCCCGGCAGCGCCCCGGCCACGAAACCGCAGGCAGCGGCATGCTGGTTCAAGTAGCCCGGGCTCCACGAAGCCCGGCGGGCGTGCAAGGTGAAACCCAGTTGTGCGTCGTGGGCGCCGGCGAACTGGTCGAGTTCACGGGCACGGGTGACTTCGTCCAGCATCTCGGGAAACTCGGGGGCCGCACCCACCACATCGGCGAACCCCTGCACCTTGACCACAAACTCCGAAAACTCGATGTCGTTCAGCGCGCCCGCCCGGCTGGCCAGTTGAATGCCCGCACGCAAGGCGTTGTAGCGTTGCCCAGCGCGGGGCGCCTCCCAAGCGTCCAGCGCGGTGTTCAGCCCCTCCACCACGAACGACTTGCTGCCCACCCGGCGTGTGCCGGGCAAGGCGGCCAGCACTGCGTCGCCAGACACCACGCCGTGCTCCAAAGACAGGGGAACCATGGTGTCGAGCATGGGGTCGAGCACCGCCGGCTTGCCCGCGCTCACGATGGGCGCCATCGCGTCTGCTGCGGGGCCATCCATCACCGGATCCAGCCTTTCGTCGAGCGACGGCGAGCCCTCTTCCCGGCTCGCTGCACCGGGCTCGAGCGTGGTCGGTTCCGCCGCGATGGAGCGCTTGGGCTGCAGGCGCCGCGTCAACCAGCGGTTGTACAACCACACGCCCAGCACCACCAGGCCACCCAAGACCCAAAGACCGATCTGCAGCGAGCTCATGTCAGGACGCCTCCATCATGCCGGAGGCGGTTTCCAAGTCCACCGCCACGATGCGGGACACACCCTGCTCTTGCATGGTGACGCCGATGAGTTGTTTGGCCATTTCCATGGCAATTTTGTTGTGGCTGATGAAAAGAAATTGGGTTTCGGCGCTCATGTGGGACACCAGTTTGGCATAACGTTCGGTGTTCGCGTCGTCCAGCGGCGCGTCCACCTCATCCAACAGGCAAAACGGCGCAGGGTTGAGCTGGAAAATCGCGAACACCAGCGCAATCGCGGTCAACGCCTTTTCCCCGCCCGACAGCAGGTGGATGGTCTGGTTCTTTTTACCGGGCGGCTGGGCCATCACTTGCACCCCTGCGTCCAGGATTTCTTCGCCGGTCATGACGAGTTTGGCTTGGCCGCCGCCAAACAGTTCCGGGAACATCCGCCCAAAATGCGCATTCACGGTCTCGAACGTGCTGCCGAGCAGGTCACGGGTTTCGGCGTCGATTTTCTTGATTGCGTCTTCCAGCGTGCGGATGGCCTCGTTCAGGTCGCCCGATTGGGCGTCGAGGAACTGCTTGCGCTCCCGAGCACTGGTCAACTCCTCCAAAGCAGCTAGGTTGACGGCGCCCAGCGCGGTGATTTCCCGCTGGCAACGTTCGATTTCGCCTTGTAGGCCGTAGAGCTTGACGCTTTCGGCCTCTATGCCCTGTTCCAGCGCCTGCAAATCGGCGTTGGCTTCGGCCAACCATTGGCTGTACTGCTCCAGCCCCAGGTTGGCGGCCTGTTCTTTGAGTTGAAATTCGGTGATGCGCGACCGCAGTGGGTCGAGTTCCCGCTCCAGTTGCAGCCGGCGTTCGTCGCTGGCGCGCAGTTTGGCCGTCAGGTCGTCGTACTGGCTGCGCTGGGCGGCCAAAGCCTGCTCGCGCTGTAGCTTGGCGTCCAAGGCGTCTTGCAGACCGCCCTGAGCCGCCGCGTCTGACAGGCGCTGGAGTTCGCCTTGCGCACGCTGGTGTTCGTCGGCCAGCGCCACCGTTTGCTGCTGGGCGGTTTCAATCGCGCGCTGCAGTTCACCCCGGCGCGCTTCCAGGCTGCGTTGCGAGAAGGTCGCCTCTTGCGCCTGCCGTTCCAACCCACGCAACTGCTCGCGGGCCTGGTTCAGCCGCCGCTCGGCGTCCATCACGTCATCTTCCAACTGGGCATGGCGCTCTTGACCATCGGCCAATTGCATGTCCAGTTCTTCAAAGCGGGCTTCGGCGGTCACCCGCCGCTCTTGCAAGGCTTCGAGCTGCTCGTCCACCTCGGCGATGTCCTGGTCCAACTGCTGGCTGCGGGCACGGGCCTGCTCTGCCAACTGGGTCAGGCGCAGCGACTCCACCTGCAACTGGTGCAGCTTGGCCTGCTGATCTGTCGCTTCGCGGCGGGCTTGTTGCAAGCGCTGGTTGACATCGGCGTAAGCGGCCTCGGCCCGGTTGATGCCGGCGCGGGCGTCGTCGGCCAGCAGCGCCTGGGCACGCACCTGCTTGTCGAGGTTGTCGATCTCATGCGCGCGGGCCAGCAGCCCGGCCTGCTCGCTGTCGGGCGCGTAAAAACCGACGTGGTGCGCGGTCACCACATGGCCTTGGGGGGTGTAAATCGCACCACCCGCAGGCAACTGGGCGCGGGCGGCCAAAGCCTCGTCCAAGGCAGGGGCTGCGTAACAGCCGTGCAACCACTCGTTCAGCACCGCCTGCAGCGCGGCGTCGTGCTGGTGCAAGCGTTGGGCCAAGGGCGTCAACCCGGCTGGGACTGAGTTGCCCGCAGGGGCACTGCCACCCATTGACGGGCTGAAGAACGCCAGCTTGGCCGGCGGCGCATCGGCCAAAAAGGCGCGAACCATCTCCAAACGCGACACCTCCAGCGCACCCATGCGTTCACGCAGGGCCGCCTCGATCGCGCTCTCCCATCCCGGCTCGGTCTGCAACCGGTTCCACAGCGCCACCAGCCCGTCCAGCCCGTGTTTGGCCAGCCAGGGCTGCAGCTTGCCGTCGGTTTTGAGCTTGTCTTGCAAAGCTTTCAGCGCATCCAGCCGGGCCGACAACTCGGCGTGGGTGCGGGTTTCGGTGTTCACCGTGGCCTGGGCCTGGCGGCGGGCTTCGTCCAGCTGTGGCAGCAGCTCTTGCAATTCCTGCAGGCGGGCGTCGGCCTGGGCGTGGCTTTCCTGGGCCAGTTCGAGCTGTTCGTTGACCTCGTTCAGGCGCTCCATGTCAGGCGCAACCGTCGCTTTGCGGTCGGTGGTCAGGCGTTCTCGGCGCTGTTGCAGCTGGCGCGACTGCTCCTCGATGCCGCGCTGTTCGGCGGCCAGCACCTGAATCGCCTGCTGCACCTGCGTCACGCTGGCGCGTTGCTGGGTGGCACGGCCTTGGGCTTGGCGCAAAGCATCTTCCAGCGCCGGCAGTTGCAGCGACTGTTCTTCCACCTGGGCGGCCAGCACTTCGCTGTGCTCGGCGGCGGATTCGTTCTGCTCGGCTAAGGTCTCCAGTTCCGCCTCGGCAGCTTCCTGGCGTTGGGCCCACTGGGCGGACTGCTCCTGCAATTGCGCCAGCCGCTGTTCCACCCGCTGGCGGCCTTCCACCACATAGCGGATTTCGGCCTCCAGCCGCGCCACCTCGGCACCGGCTTCATACAAGCGGCCCTGCGCCTGGTTGACTTGGTCGCCCGCGTCGTAGTGCGCCTGGCGTATGGTCTCCAGGTCAGCCTCCACCCGGCGCAGATCGGCCATGCGGCCTTCCAGGTCGTTCACCGCCTGTCGCCCTTCGGCCTGCACACGGCCCAGCTCCGCCTCGGCATCGCGCCGCTTCAGAAACCACAAACGCTGCTGGCTCAGCGTGACTTGGGCCTGCAGAGCGTGGTAACGGGTAGCCACCTCGGCCTGTTTCTCGAGCTTGTCGAGGTTGGCGTTCAATTCGCGCAGAATGTCCTCAACCCGCGTCAGATTCTCGCGCGTGTCGTTCAGGCGGTTGGCGGTTTCGCGCCGGCGTTCCTTGTATTTGGAGACCCCTGCCGCCTCTTCCAGAAACAGGCGCAGCTCTTCAGGCTT
>CAZGDZ010000030.1:9354-11545 GCA_964524855.1 uncultured Macromonas sp. | reverse complement strand
AACAGTTTGTGTGGATTTTGGAGTTCCAATCGGGTTACGAAATGCGTTGGGCGATTTCTTTCATCCCCACAGACCGTGGTCAAGGCTGTGGGCAACTGTGGGGCAAGCACTGCAAGTGGTTGACAGGATTGCATAAATTTCGCCTGCTTAAAGAATGGGCAGTGGTGATGGATCGACCCAAGGGAAGCGTCGCCGGTATTGACGTTTGGCGCGGGCATGGGGCCGAAAATGTCCACGTACGTGGGGGTGGGCACAGAAAAAAGAAAAAACCCCAAGCGAAACAATCACTTGGGGTCTATCTTGGCGGAGAGAGAGGGATTCGAACCCTCGATACAGTAAAACTGTATACGGGATTTCGAGTCCCGCGCATTCGACCACTCTGCCATCTCTCCTGAAGTCGAAGCTGGCATTCTAGCAGCACCGCGCGGTGGGTTTTCGTGCTGGCTGGCTTATTCGGCGTCGCGCAGCGCTTGCAGCGCGGTTTCCGCCTCGGCCGCGCTCGCGCCGTCTGCCACGGGCGCCAAGGCGTGCAGGTCCGGGCAGGCGGCGTAGCCATTGGCTTTCAGGCGCGCGATGGCCTGGCCAGCATCTTTGGGATAGGCGCAGCCCACGCTTTGCAGCAACACCCGGCCTTTGGCGTCGGCCAGCTTGAAGTAGAACAGTCCGTCCTTCTCGCGGTACTGCTTGAAGGTGGGCAACGCGGCCTTGTCGGCTTTGGCGGCGGCCGGCGCAGCGCTGGCCTGTAACGGGCGCAAACCCACCGCGTGCCGCACCCGCGCCGTGAAAGGCGTGGCCACCGCGCGGGCTTTGACCGCGCCGGCCTGCAGCATCGCTTCCACCTTTTCCGGGTGGGTCATCAGCTCGTTGTAGGTGGCGCGCATGGGCGCAATTTCGCGGTCGATGCGTTCAAACAGCAACTGCTTCGCGTCGCCCCAGGCAATGCCGTCGGCGTAGGCCTGGGCCAACGCGGCCGTTTCTTCGGGCGTGGCAAAGGCCTGGTAAATCTGGAACAGGGCCGAGCCCTCGGTCTGCTTGGGCTCGCCCGGCGCTTTCGAGTCGGTGACGATGCCCATGATCTGCTTGCGCAACTGCTCCGGCGGCGCAAACAGCGGGATCACGTTGTCGTAGCTCTTGCTCATCTTGCGGCCGTCCAGGCCGGGCAGGGTGGCCACGCTCTCTTCGATCACCGCGTCGGGCAGGGTGAAGTGCTCGCCGTACAGGTGGTTGAAGCTGCTGGCCATGTCGCGCGCCATTTCGATGTGCTGCACCTGGTCGCGCCCCACGGGCACCTGGTGGGCGTTGAACATCAGAATGTCAGCGGCCATCAGCACCGGGTACATGAACAGGCCGGCACTCACGCCGTCGTCAGGCTCGGTGCCAGCGGCGGCGTTCTTGTCCAGCATGGCTTTGTAGGCGTGGGCGCGGTTCAGCAGCCCCTTGCCGCACACGCAGGTCAAAAACCAGGTCAGCTCCGGAATCTCGGGCACGTCCGACTGGCGGTAGAACGTCACGTCGGCCGGGTTCAGGCCGCAGGCGATCCATGTGGCGGCAATCTCCAGCGTGGAGTGTTGCAGCCGCCCCGGGTCCTGGGTGGAGATCATGGCGTGGTAGTCGGCCAGGAACAGGAAGCTGTCCACTCCCGGCTGGCGACTGGCACGCACCGTGGGGCGGATGGCGCCGACGTAGTTGCCCAGATGGGGGGTGCCGGTGGGTTTGATGCCGGTGAGAACGCGCACTTGGCTCATGGTGGAAAGCAGCAGACGAAAACTTGGGAGGTAAATGAGGTCAGAACAGCAGCCAGCGCAGCGGCGTCAGCAGGGCTTCCAGCAGCCCGGCGGTCAGGCCCATCAGCGGGCGCAGCCAGTAGGTGCCCAGGATGCCGGTCAACACCAGCCCGAGCACGATGAAAAAGCCGAACGGCTCCACACGCGACACCGCCATCGCGGGCCGCATGGGCAGCAGGCCCACCAGAATGCGTCCGCCGTCCAGCGGCGGCAGCGGGAACATGTTGAGTGCAAACAACACCAGGTTGACGCTGATGCCAGCCTGTGCCATTTTCAGGAAGAACACCTCGTCCACCCCGGTGGCGCGCATCAGGTAGTACAGCACCAGCCAAATCACCGCCTGCACCAGGTTGGCGGCCGGGCCGGCCAAGGCCACCCAGACCATGTCGCGCTTGGGCCGTCGCAGT
>CAZGDZ010000030.1:0-9344 GCA_964524855.1 uncultured Macromonas sp. | reverse complement strand
CCGCCCAAAATTCACCGGCACCGGCTTGGCGTAGCCGAACAGGAAGGCGCCGCCGGTGGCGAACAGCAGCAACAGCGGCATGGCCACCGTGCCCAGCGGATCGATGTGCTTGAGCGGGTTGAGCGTGATGCGCCCGAGCATGTAGGCGGTGTTGTCGCCAAAATGGCGTGCCGCGTAGCCGTGGGCGGCCTCGTGCACGGTGATGGCGAGCAGCACCGGGATGGCGTAAATGGCCACCGTCTGAATGATCTGGGCAAAGTCCATGTGCCGATTGTCCCTTACCGGCGCTTCACAGGCCCAGCACGGCCAGCGGGCCGGCGCCTTCGCGCAGCACCTCTGGGTCGTCGCCATTGCCCATGGGGGTGAGGTCGATCACCGTGGTCGGGGCCAGCGCGCAGGCGCCGGCGTCCACCACGCCCGCCAGGTCGTGCTCAAACCGTTCGCGGATTTCGTGCGCGTCGTTCAGTGGCTCTGTTTCGTCGGGTGGAATCAGCGTGGTGGCCAGCAGCGGTGCGCCGTGCAGCGCCAGCAGCTCTTGCAGCGCCTTGTGTTGCGGCACCCGCAAGCCAATGGTTTTGCGTGACGGATGGCTGACGCGGCGCGGTACTTCTTTGCTGGCTTCCAGTACAAAGGTGTAGGCGCCGGGCGTGCCCAGCTTGAGCAGGCGGTACTGGCGGTTGTCCACCCGGGCGTAGTTGGCCAGCTCGCTCAGGTCGCGGCACAGCAGTGTCAGGTGGTGCTTGTCGTCTACCCCGCGAATGCGGCGCAGCCGGTCGGCGGCGGCCTTGTCGTCCAGGTGGCAGACCAGGGCGTAGCTGGAGTCGGTGGGCACGGCCAGCACGCCGCCTTTGTGCAACAACTGCGCGGCCTGCTTCAGCAAGCGGGGCTGGGGGTTGTCGGGGTGAACTTCAAAAAACTGCGACATGGCTCGATTGTGGCTTACCGGGCCTGCCGAGCAGAAAGCCACGCAATGGTGGCGCCGCACACCACGATCAGGCCGATGCCCCACAACTCCAAGGTGCCGGGCACGTGGTCGAAAAACACCCAGCCAGCCAGAAGCGCAAACCCGATCTGGGTGTAAAGGTAGGGCGCCAAAGTGGCGGCCGGCGCGCGCTTGAAGGCCTGGATCAGCAAGAAATGCCCCACTGTGCCGAATAAACCGGCCAGGCACAGCAACACCAGGGTTTTCCAATCTTCGATGTTGGTCCAGATCCAAGGCAGCAGCAAGCTGATCAGCAGCGCCCCCGTCCAGCCGGTGTAGAAGTGCATGGTCATTGCATCTTCGGTGCGGGCCATGCGGCTGGTGAGGATCTGGAAAAAAGCGTAAATCACCACCATGGCCAAGGGCAGCACCACTGGCCAGCCTATGGCTTGGCCGGTCGGCTGTATCACCAGCAGCGCCCCGATCAAGCCGCCGATCACCAGCAGCCAGCGCACCAGGTTCACCTGTTCTTTCAAAAACACTGCGGCCAGCAGCGTCACCATCAGGGGGGTGAGCATGATGATGGCGGTGAACTCGCCCAGAGGCATGTAGATAAGGCTGGCAAAGCCCAGTGTGCTCGTGAGCAGCAGCAGCAAGCCACGCACCGCGTGCTGGCCTGGGCGCCGGGTGCGCAGGCTGCGCCAACCGGTGGTGGATAGCACGAAACCGGCCATCACCACCGCCTGAAAAATGTAGCGAAACCACACCACCAGCAGCACCGACACGGTGACGCTGAGCACTTTGACGGTGCTGTCCAGCAGCGCAAAACACGCCACTGCCATGATCAGAAACAAAACGCCCTGTAATGGGCGGGTGTAGGTAGCGCCCATCACTTACTGGATGCGGTCGGCCAGCAGTTCCCAGACCGGGGTGAGCCGTCCTTCCAGGAAGGGCAGTGCACCCAGGTCGCAGTGGCTTTCCTCGGGGCTGTGGAAATCGCTGCCGCGCGAGGCCGCCAGGCCAAACTCGATGGCCATATCGGCGTACTTGCCGTATTCGCTGGGGGCGTGGCTACCCGTCACCACTTCCACCGCTTGCCCGCCATGGGCTTTGAATTCCGAGAACAGTGCGTATTCCCGGGTGGGGCTGTGGTCGTAGCGCGCCGGGTGGGCGATCACGGCGACGCCTCCAGCTTCGCGGATCCAGCGGACGGCATCGCCCAGCTTGGCCCAGCGGTGCGGCACAAAACCGGGCTTGCCGTCGGTCAGGTATTTGCGGAACACCTCGTTGGTGTCGCGGCACACGCCGCTTTCCACCAGAAAGCGGGCAAAGTGGGTGCGCGAAATCAGTTCTGGGTTGCCCACGTACCGCAGCGCCCCTTCATAAGCATTGGGGATGCCGACAAGCGCCAGTTGTGCACTCATTTCCTGCGCGCGTTCGCCACGGCCACCCCGGGTGGCGGCCAGCCCTTGCACCATGGCCGGGTGGTCGGGGTCAAATCCCAAGCCCACAATGTGCACCGTCACATCGGCAAAAGTGACCGACACTTCGGTGCCAGTCAGGTAGGGCAGACCCAGCGCCTGGGCCGCCGCCAAAGCGCGGCGTTGGCCGCCAATTTCGTCGTGATCGGTCAACGACCACAGCTCCACCCCGTTGGCTTTGGCGCGGGCGGCCAGGGCCTCGGGCTCCAGCGTGCCGTCGGACACGGTGGAGTGGCAGTGCAGGTCGGCGTTCAAAATGCTCATATCAGTTTCATTGTAGGGCGCCAGCTACACTCCCGCCGTGTCGCTCTTCAAATCCGCATCCCTCGTATCCCTACTGACACTGGCGTCCCGCATCACCGGCCTGGTTCGGGAATTGCTCATCGCTGCCACCTTCGGTGCCAGTGCCTTGACCGACGCGTTCAACGTCGCGTTTCGCATCCCCAATCTGTTGCGCCGCCTGTTTGCTGAAGGGGCGTTCAGCCAGGCCTTTGTGCCGGTGCTGGCCGCCAGCCGCGAAAAGGACGGCGAAGCGGCCACCAAAGCCTTGATCGACCAGGTGGCCACCGTGCTGGCCTGGGCTTTGACTGCCACCTGTGTGCTCGGCGTGCTGGCCGCGCCGGTGCTGGTTTGGGCCATGGCCGCCGGCTTGCAGCAAAGCCCGCAGGGTTTCGACGTGGCGGTGGTGTTGACCCGCTGGATGTTCCCGTACATCGGCTTCATGTCGTTGGTAGCGCTGGCGGCGGGGGTGCTGAACACCTGGAAGCGCTTTGCCGTGCCCGCTGCGACGCCGGTGCTGTTGAACGTGTCAATGATCGCGGCCGCCGGTTGGGGCGCGCCGTGGTTCGGCTCGCTGGGGGTGGAGCCGATCTACGCGCTGGCTGGGGGCGTCATGTTGGGCGGCTTGTTGCAATTGGGCGTCCAATTGCCCGCTTTGCACCGACTGGGCCTGCTGCCCCGCATCGGCTGGCGTTGGAGCGCGGTGCGCGGCGCTTGGCGCCATCCGGGCACGCAACGCATACTCACCCTCATGCTGCCGGCCTTGCTGGGGGTCAGCGTGGCGCAGATTTCACTATTGATCAACACCCAGATTGCCTCGCACCTGACCACCGGCAGCGTCAGTTGGCTGACCTACGCCGACCGTTTGATGGAGTTCCCCACCGCCATGCTGGGGGTGGCTTTGGGGGTGGTGCTGCTGCCGCAACTGGCCGCTGCTCAAGCTGCCAATGACAACGATCGCTACAGCGCGCTGCTGGATTGGGGGCTGCGCTGGGTGGTGCTGCTGGCGGTGCCCTGCGCGGTCGCGTTGCTCACCTTTGCCCAGCCGCTAGTGGCTGTGCTATACCACTATGGCGCCTTCACCGCCGCCGATGTGCGCCAGACCTCGCTGGCCCTGATGGGCTACGGCGCCGGTCTGCTGGGGCTGATCGCCATCAAAGTGCTGGCGCCTGGGTTCTATGCCCGGCAGGACATCCGAACCCCGGTGCGCATTGCGGTGGTGGTGCTGGTGTTCACCCAGCTCATGAACGTGGTGCTGGTGCCCTACCTGGCCCATGCCGGCTTGGCGCTGGCGATCGGCCTGGGGGCCTTGCTCAACGCTGGGTGGTTGCTGTATGGGTTGCGCCGGCGTGGGGGGTACCAGCCTCAGGCCGGCTGGGCTGTGTTTGGCTTGCAGGTGGTCGCGGCCAGCGCGCTGCTGGCGGTCTACCTGCTGTGGACCGGCGGCCGCATCGACTGGGTGCACGCGGTGGACGCCTGGCGGCGCATTGCGATGCTGACGCTGATTGTGCTGGGCGCGGTGGTGGTGTACTTCGGCGTGCTGATGTTGGCCGGTGTGCAACTGCGCCAGTTTGTGCGAAAGTAAGCCATGCGCCTGCCCATCCATCCCCCTTCACCGCTCGATTACTTCGCCAGCCTGGTGCAGGACGACGACGGCTTTCCGTTGCTGGAAGCCACCGCTGCGGTGGCCATGGACGAGTACCCCGACCTGGACGTGCAAACCGTGCTGGGCGACATCGACCAACTGCTGGCCCGCGTGCGGCGCCGCCTGCCGACCGATGCCGGGCCCTTGCAGCGGTTGCGCATGCTCAACCAGTTCTTTTTCCACGACATGGGTTTTGGCGGCAACGTCAACCACTACTACGACGCTGACAACAGCTACCTCAACGTGGTGCTGCGCACCCGGCGCGGCATTCCCATCACGCTGGCGGTGCTGTGGCTGGAGCTGGCGCAGGGTTTGGGTTTGCAGGCGCGGGGTGTCAATTTCCCCGGGCACTTCATGGTCAAGGTCAACCTGCCGCAGGGGCAGGTGGTGATCGACCCGTTCACTGGCCAGTCTCTCAGCCGCGAAGACCTGTCGGACCGGCTGGAGCCTTTCAAGCGCCGCAACGGGTTGGTGGACGAGTTCGACGTGCCGGTAGGCTTGTACCTGCAATCGGCGCCTTCGCGCGACATCCTGGCCCGGGTGTTGCGCAATTTGAAGGAAATCCACCGCACCCAGGAAGATTGGACGCGACTGGTCGCGGTGATGGACCGCCTGGTGCTGCTGCTGCCCAGCGACTGGACCGAGTGGCGTGACCGGGGGCTGGCCTGGGCCGAATTGGGACAGCCGGATCGGGCGCTGCCCGACCTGGAGGCCTACCTGGCCCATGCCGAAGATCCGCTGGACGCCGATGCGATCGCCCAGCGTGTGCGGGAACTCCGGCGTGCGCTGAGTTGACCCGCTCAGTTGCTGCTTAGGCGACCACGACCTGAGCGCCGTCGCCCTGCGGTGCGATGGCACCGATGGTGTACACCGTTTCGCCCAAGCCGCGCAGGGCGGCTGCAGTGGCTTCGGCATTCGCCGCGTCCACCACCACCACCATGCCGATGCCGTTGTTGAAGGTGCGGTTCATCTCGATGTCGTCGATGCCCGCGACCTTTTGCAGCCACGCAAACAGCTCGGTCTGCGGCCAGCTGCCTTTCTGCAGATGGGCGGCAGTGCCTTTGGGCAGCACGCGCGGGATGTTTTCCAGCAAACCGCCGCCGGTGATGTGGGCCAGCGCCTTGATCGGGTGCTGCGCCAGCGTGGCCAGCACGTTCTTCACGTACAGGCGGGTGGGACGCATCACTGCTTCTTTGAAAGGCATGCCGTCCAGCGTGGCGGGCAGGTCGGCGCCTGCGCGCTCAATGCACTTGCGCACCAGGCTGAAGCCGTTGGAGTGCACGCCGTGCGAGGCCAGGCCCAGCACCACGTCACCCGCTTGCACGTTTTGGCCGGTCAGGATTTTGGACTTTTCCACCGCGCCGACGGCAAAGCCAGCGAGGTCGTATTCACCGGCCGGGTACATGCCGGGCATTTCGGCGGTTTCGCCGCCGATGAGGGCGCAGCCGCTCAGCTCACAACCTTTGGCAATGCCGCCCACCACAGCGGCGGCGGTGTCCACATCCAGCTTGCCGCAGGCAAAGTAGTCCAGGAAAAACAGCGGCTCGGCGCCTTGTACCAGAATGTCGTTGACACTCATGGCCACCAGGTCGATGCCCACCGTGTCGTGCATGTTCCACTCGAAGGCCAGCTTGAGCTTGGTGCCCACGCCGTCGGTGCCACTCACCAGCACCGGTTCCTGGTAGCGTTTGGGTACCTCGAACAGCGCGCCAAAACCACCAATGCCGGCGAGCACGCCTTCGCGCATCGTCTTCTTGGCCAGCGGTTTGATGCGTTCAACCAGGGCGTCGCCCGCGTCAATGTCCACGCCAGCGTCTTTGTAGGAAAGGGGAGTCGTCATAAGAGGGTAGGCCGATAGAATGCAGGGATTTTACGGGCCTCGCCATGTCTTCCCTTTTTCTGCCATGTCATTGACCGCTACGCAAGCCCGCGCACTGGCTTGGTTGGCCTTGGCTGTGGCCGCATGGTGGCTGCTCGATTTGCTGGCTCCGGTGCTGATGCCCTTCGTGGTGGCAGCCGTCATGGCCTATGCCTTGCACCCGGTGGTGGAGCGCCTGCACGCAGGTCGCGTGCCCCGTTGGTTGGGCGCAGGCCTGGCCATTGCCTTGCTGATGCTGGTGCTGTTGGCGGTGGCCTTGATGATCGTGCCGGTGGTAACGCGCCAGTTGCCGTTGTTGCGCGAGCAAATTCCGCCGCTGCTGGAGCAGTTCAACCTCTGGCTGACGCCATGGGCCCAGCGGCTGGGGCTGGATGCCCAAGTCGATGTCAACCTGGTGCGTGACGTACTGCAGCGCATGGTGTCCGGGCACGAGGGTGAGCTGGCTGAGCGGGTGCTGTCCTCGGTGCGCATTGGTGGCAGTGCCATCGCAGCGGTGCTCGGCAACTTGGTGTTGATGCCCATTGTCGCTTACTACCTATTGCTGGACTGGAATGGTTTGGTGCAGCGCATCAAGCATTTGGTGCCGCCGCGCTGGCAGGCCCGCGTGCAGCGGTTTCTGGACGACACCGACGAGGTGCTGGGCCAATACCTGCGCGGGCAACTGCTGGTGATGGGGCTGTTGGCTGTGTTCTACACCATCGCTCTGGCGCTGGTGGGCCTGAAGCTAGCCTTGCCGATAGGGGTGTTCACCGGTCTGGCGGTGTTTGTGCCTTACCTGGGTTTTGGCCTGGGTTTGGTGCTGGGATTGCTGGCTGCTTTGCTGCAATTCCAGACCCTGTGGGGCGTGGCGCTGGTGGCTGGTGTGTACATGGTCGGGCAAGTGCTGGAAAGCCTTTACCTCACGCCCCGTTTGCTGGGCGAGCGCATCGGTCTTCACCCGATCGTGGTGATTTTTGCTTTGATGGCCTTTGGCCACGTGCTGGGCTTTGTGGGCGTGTTGATCGCACTGCCCGCGAGCGCCGTGCTGCTGGTGGCGGTGCGCCGTGGGCAGGCGTTGTACATGGGCAGCCCGCTCTACACCGATGGGCGCGCGCCTGACGGGCCCACCCCGCAGGAGGACCGCTGAGCATGCAGCAGCTTGTGTTGGACATGGGGCTGGCCCCGCGCCCCTCGCTCGACAATTTCCTGGCCGATGGCAGCGCCGACGCACTGGCGCACCTGCGCTTGTGGGCGGGCAACCCCCTGCGTTCGCCCGTGCCCACTTTTCTGTGGGGCGCTTCGGGCAGTGGCAAAACCCATCTGCTGCAGGCAGTGCGCGACCAAGTGCTGGGGCAGGGTGGCGGTGTGGGTTGGCTCGACGCCACCACGTTGGCCCCGCCCGAATTCGACGACCGCTGGGCCGTCGTCATTCTGGACGATTGCCAGCTCTACACCGCCGCGCAACAGGCGGCTGCGTTCAACTGGTTCGTCAACGCCCAGACCCCGGTGCACGGGCCAGCCCGCTGGGTGCTCGCCGCTGCCGACTGCCCACCCGCCGACTTGGCCCTGCGCGAAGACTTGCGCACCCGCCTGGGGTGGGGCCATGTGTTCCAATTGCACCTGTTGGGCGAAGCAGAACGGCGTGCGGTGCTGCGCCGCGCGGCCGACGAACGCGGGGTGCTGCTGGCCGATGAGGTCATGGATTTCATGCTCAGCCGCTTTTCGCGCGATCTCAGCAGCCTCATGACCCTGCTCGACCGGCTCGACGGTTACGCCCTGCGCACCCAGCGCGCCATCACCATTCCCCTCATCAAGGCCATGCTTGAAAGCGAGTGAGCGCCACCCATGAATCTGGCCCTGTTCGACCTCGACCACACCCTGCTGCCGTTGGACTCCGACTACGCCTGGGGTGAATTCACCACCCGCATCGGCTGGACCGACCCGGTGGACTTTGCGCGCCGCAACGACGCTTTTTTTGCCCAGTACCAGGCGGGCCAACTCGACGTGCACGAGTACGTGCGCTTTGCCACTGAGGCGGTGCGCCAGCGCGGCCCGCAGGCAGCCGCCGAGGCCCACGAGCGCTTCATGGCCGAGGTGATCCGCCCGCACATCCGACCGCAGGCGCTGGCGCTGTTGCAACAGCACCGCGACGCCGGGGATCAACTGGTCATCGTGACGGCCACCAACGAATTCGTGACCCGCCCGATCGCGCAGGCGCTGGGTGTGCAGGAGCTGGTGGCGGTAGAACTGGCGCGCGGCGCCGATGGCTGGATCACCGGCGACATCCAGGGCACGCCGTCGTTCCGCGATGGCAAGGTGAACCGCGTCACCGACTGGTTGCGCGCTCGGGGTCTCGACTGGGCGGGCGTCAACACCACTTTCTATTCGGACTCCACCAACGACCTGCCTCTGCTGGAGGCGGTCAACACGCCCGTGGCCACCAACCCCGGTGCCGGTTTGCGCGCCATCGCTCAAACGCGAGGCTGGCGCATTCTGGACCTTTTCGACGAACACGCATGATCAAAAAATTCATCGACAAGTTGCTGGGCAAGGCGCCCAAGGCCAAAGGCCCCAGCTTTGGCAAGCGCGAGGACGTGCCCGCCACGGTTCACGGCATTGACCCATCGCTGGTCGATGGGCGCGCGCTGGACGTGGTTCACACCCTCAAGCGCGCGGGTTACGAGGCCTACATTGTGGGCGGCGCGGTGCGCGACCTGCTGCTGGGTTTGCGGCCCAAGGATTTTGACGTCGCCACCAACGCCACGCCCGAGCAGGTCAAGGCCTTGTTCCGGCGCGCTTTCATCATCGGGCGGCGTTTCCGCATCGTGCACGTGGTGTTCGGGCGCGGGCGCGAACACGAGGTGATCGAGGTCTCGACCTTCCGCGCCTACCTGGACAATGTCGCGGCCGAGCAGGTCAGCGGCAACGAACGCACGAGCAAGAACGCGCTGGCCAGCATGACCCACGCGGTCGACGCCAGCGGCCGGGTGTTGCGCGACAACGTCTGGGGTCCTCAGGAGCAGGACGCCGCGCGGCGCGACTTCACGATCAACGCGATGTATTACGACCCGCAGACGCAAATCGTCGTCGACTACCACAGCGGCATCAAGGACGCGAGCAAGCGCGTGTTGCGCATGATCGGCGACCCGGCGCAGCGCT
>CAZGDZ010000029.1:0-11678 GCA_964524855.1 uncultured Macromonas sp. | reverse complement strand
GGAGCACAGCGGCCCGACTTTGTGGAGCGGTTCGAGGCGGTGCATGCCGTGTTGAAGTGGCTGACGCAGGAACATGCGGACGACACCCTGTTCATGCTGATTCAGTTGTTGCAGGAGCCGTCGCTGGCACACGCCTACTCGGGCAACCATGCGCTGGCCGTGGCGGCGTTACTCCGCTTGATGGTGGTCCACTGGTCGGAGCAACTGGAACACCCGCTGGAGACGCTCGCCAAAGCGGCGTTGACCATGAACATCGGCATGTACGCGTTGCACAACCAATTGCGTGCGCAGCGCACGGCCCCAGACGCCGCGCAACGCCACCAGATCCATGAACACCCGAACCTGAGTGTGGCTGCACTGCGGCACATTGGCATTGATGACGAAGCTTGGCTGTGGCTGGTGGAGCACCACCACGAAGCCAGCGATGGCACGGGTTACCCGGCGGGCCGTCGGGTGCAGAAGTCGGGTCTGAGGTTGTTGCAGTTGGCCGACCGGTTCACCGCCGGTTTGGCGCCGCGTGCCTACCGCCAAGCGTTGGCGCCCTTGACGGCCATTCGCAACATCTACAACGCGGGCTCGGCGCAGCACAAGGTGCTGGGGGAGGCCTTGGTCAAAGCGCTGGGGTTTTACCCGCCCGGCAGCTATGTGCGCCTGGCCAACCAGGAAACGGCCGTGGTGGTGCGCCGGGGCCAGAGTGCGCGCCAACCCCTGGCGGTGTCCATCACCAGCAGTCAAAACATCGCGCTGGCCATTCCCGTGCTGCGCGACACCCGCTTGCCGGAGTTTGCGGTCGAGTCGCCGGTGTCGCCTGATGCGGTCCGGGTGCGGCTGGACCCGGCGCGCATCCTCAAACGTGTGTGAAAGACGCAACCATGGCTACCCACCCGCCTCACCACACCGACCCCGAGCAGCGCCTGCGCGATGTGCTGCGTTTGTCCAACGTCGGCATCTGGGACTGGGATGTGTCCTCGGGCGAGGTCGAACACAACGAGCAGTGGTACGACATCCTGGGCCTGGCGTCTGGCAGCGTGAGCAACACGGTGGAGGCGTTCGCCGAGCTCATCCACCCCGACGACCGGGACGCGGTATTCCAGCGCATCCACGACCTGCTGGAGGGCCGCGCTCCTGCTTATGTGTCCGAGCACCGGATGCGCACCCCCCGGGGCGACATCTGGGTGCGCGACACCGGCGGCATTGCCCAGCGCGATGAACAAGGCCGCCCGCTGCGGGTGCTGGGCAGCATCACCGACATTTCGCGCCTCAAGGCGGCCGAAGCGCGCGCCCGCGAGAGCGAGGAGTTGCTCCGCTCGGCCATCGACACCATCGACGAAGCGCTGGTGATTTTCGACCCGCAGGACCGGCTGGTGTACTGCAACCAGCGCTACCGAGACACCTATCCTTTGGTGGCCGACCGGATGCAGGTGGGCGTGACTTTCGACGAAATTGTGCGCACCTGGAAGGAGCGCGGCGGTGGTGACCCGCCGGCCGAAGGCATCGACGCCTGGGTGCGGGCGAGGGTGCGTGCCCACCGCGAAGGCAGCCTGTTCGTGCAACGGGTGGAAAACGACCGTTACACCCGGGTGCTGGAGCGCGCCACGGCCACCGGTTACATCGTCGGGTTCCGGGTGGACATCACCGAGCTGGTGCAGGCGCAGCAGGCGGCCGAGGAGGCCAACCTGGCCAAGAGCCGCTTTCTCGCCACCATGAGCCATGAGCTGCGCACGCCCATGAACGGCATTCTGGGCGCGGCCCAGTTGCTGATGCAGGACGACCTGGACGCCGCTGCACGCACCGAATTCACCCAGACCATCCTGCGTTCCGGCCAGGGCTTGCTGGCGCTGTTGAACGACATCCTGGACCTGTCCAAAGTGGAAGCCGACAAGGTGGAACTGGAGGCCTTGCCTTTTCGTCCCGCCGCCTTGTTGGCCGACACCCAGCACCTGTTTGTGGGCAGCGCGCACGACAAGGGCCTCACCCTCAGCGCCCGGTGGGAAGGCGGCGCTGCCGACACTTACCTGGGCGACCGCACCCGCCTGACCCAGATGCTCAACAACCTGGTCAGCAATGCGGTCAAGTTCACCGCGCACGGGTCGGTCACCATCACCGCGCGGCCCCTGCCGCCAACCCCTGGCACCGCCGCCACGCTGGTGTTTGAAGTGACCGACACCGGCCCCGGCATTGCGGCCGATCGTCAGCACCTGCTGTTCCAGCCGTTCAGCCAGGTCGATGCTTCCACCACCCGTGAATTCGGTGGCACCGGCTTGGGCCTGTCCATCGTGCGCCGGCTCAGCACCTTGATGGGTGGCGATGCCGGCCTGCGCAGCGTGCCTGGGCAGGGCTCCACCTTCTGGTTCCGGGTGGCTTTGCCGCCTGGGCGGCCGGAAGACGTGGCCACCGACGTCCGTGGTCTGGATGGCAGTGCGCCCAACCCGCCGGTGGACGGGGTGAGCTTCGAAGGCATTGAGGTGTTGGTGGTGGAAGATCACCCGGCCAACCGTTTCATCATCGACAGCATGCTGCAACGCAGCGGCGTGCGGGCCCGCATGGTCCACGACGGGCAGGCGGCGGTGGACCTGATCGCGCAGGGCGCCGCTTTCGACGTGATCCTGATGGACGTGGAAATGCCGGTGCTGGACGGCTACGGCGCGGCCCAGGCCATCCGCCGGCTGGAAGCGGCGGGCCAGGTGCCGGTGCGCCACCACATCGTCGCGCTGACGGCGAACGCCTTCCCGTCGGACCGGGAAAAGGCGCTGGCCGCTGGCATGGACGATTTCATCGCCAAACCCATCGTGTTGCACCAGTTGAAAGCGGCGCTGGCGCGCTGGCGGCAGGTGGCTGGGCGGGGGTGAAAGCGATGGCGTTGAGTGAGAGCGTTGAGAAAAAGAGCGTTGGGATAAGGAACACACAATGATGAACCAGGAAACCGCATTGGGTTCGGGCAAGGCTCGGGTGCTGGTGGTGGACGACACCCCCGCCAGCCAGCAGTTGTTGCGCATGGCGTTGCACCGCCAGCACGACGTGGCGTCGGTGGAGAACGCGGACGAGACGCTGCGCTGGATTGAAGACAACGGCGTGCCAGACGCCATCCTGCTCGACATCCTGATGCCCGGCATGGACGGCTACGAGCTGTGTGCCGCGCTCAAGCACAACCCGGTCACTGCGGATGTGCCGGTGATCTTCCTCACCGCCAAGGGCGATCCGCACGATGAGGTCAAGGGCTTCAGTTGTGGGGCGGTGGACTACATCGTCAAGCCCGCGCCCGCTGCGGTGGTGCTGGCGCGCGTCAACACCCACTTGGAACTGCGGCGCACCCAGCAACTGCTGGCCAGCGCCAATCGGGAGCTGGAAGGCGAGGTCGCCATCTTGGAGTCGGGCATGCGGGGCGTGGCCACCATGGGCGCCGCGCTGGGCAAGGATGTTCACCAGCGGCTCGACCGCATTCAGCAATTCGTCGCCCTGCTGGGCCAGCAGTTGTTGCGCAATGGTGTGTTTGGCCCAGCGCTGTCGCCCCGCATCCTCGACAAGATGGTCAAGGCAGCGGTGATGTACGACATGGGCAAGATGGGCATCCCCGCCCACATCCTGCACAAGCCCGGCGCACTGGACGACGCCGAATGGGCGGTGATGCGCACCCACGCCGAGCTGGGTGGGCAGGCGTTGCAGGGCATCATCAACGAAGTGCAGGCTGGCGTGCACGCGCAAGTGACACTCGAAGGCAGCTACAGCGGTCCGCTGGCGTTCCTGGAACTGGCCCGCGACATGGCGTTGTACCACCACGAGCGCTGGGATGGCGATGGCTACCCGCTGGGTCTGCGCAGCCACGCCATTCCTTTGTGTGCCCGCGTTGTGGCCGTGGCCGATGTGTACGACGCCCTGTTGTCGCGCCGCGAGCACAAGGCACCCTGGCCGCGCGACGAGGTGGTGGCCCACCTGCAAGCGCAGTCGGGTTCGCAGTTCGACCCGCTCGTCATCAAGGCCTTTGTCGAGGTGGAGCCGCAGTGGTACGAGACCTGGCTGCGCAAGACCGAGCAGGCCGAACGCCATTGAGGCCCCAGGAGTACCACCATGAGTCACCACCAGTTCACCCCCGCCGAGCAGCAAGCCATTGAGCTGTATTGCGCCGGCGACGAGGTGTTCTTCCTGTCGTTCCGGGCTTCTTGCCGCGAACAGTTCCGCAGCGATTTGCAGCAGGGCGACCGCGCTTGCGCCGCCTGCGATTGGGCCACCCTGCGTCGCGTGGCGCATTCCATGAAAGGGGTGCTGAAGTCGCTGGGCCAGCCGCAACTGGCCGAGCAGGCCGCCGGGGTCGAGCGCACCGCCCGGGGTGGCTTGGTGCAGCTGGCCAGCCAGAGTTGGGTCCAGTTGAGCCATGGGCTCGCAGCGGCTTACGGCACCACGGTGGATCAATTTTGAAAACCGACACGCCCATGCACACCCCGTTGCTGCTCGTGGTAGACGACCACCCCAGCACCCAGCAGATGATGGCGCTGATCCTGGGGCAAGAGTTCCAGGTGATGCAAGCCACCGATGGCTACCAGGCCATGCGCTTGTTGTGCCTCCAGCAGCCCGATGTGATCTTGCTGGACTGGCTGATGCCCGGCGAGCTGTCCGGGCTGGACGTGCTGCAGCGTCTGAAGGCGGTGCCCGAATGGCGCCACATCCCGGTGGCCATGGTCACCAGCCAAGGCGACGGGCCGCACATTCTGGAAGGTTTCCGCCACGGCGCGGACGAATTTTTTGTCAAGCCGTTCAAGCCGCTGCGTCTGGCGCAGTGGGTGCGGCAAGTGGCGGGGCGCCCCCATGAAACACCTTGAAGTGGCATCGCGCCGCCGCGTGCTGCGGGCGCTCGGCGGCTGCGCCCTGGCGCCGGTGGCGGGCTTGTCGGCCTGCGGTTGGCAGGCCAGCGAGCCGATTCGCGTGGGCACCCACCCGTGGCCGGGCTACGAATTGCTGCACCTGGCGCAGGCCCTGGGGCAGGTGTTGGCCGAACAGGTGCGGTTGATCGAAACCACCTCGGTCTCGGCCAGCTTGCGGGCCTTGTCGTCCGGCTCGATGGAGGGCGCTTGCCTCACGCTGGACGAGGTGCTGACCGCCCGTGCGTCGGGGGTTGATTTGGTCATCGTTGCGGTGCTCGACGTGTCGCTGGGCGCCGATGCGGTGCTGGGCCGCGCCGGGCTGCGTTCGCTGGCCGATTTGCGCGGGCGCCGCATCGGGGTGGAGCATTCGGCGGTGGGCGCGGTGATGCTGGACGCCTTGCTGGCGGCCGCAGGGCTCGCGCTGACCGAGGTGGAGCCGCGTTACGTCGCCATCGACCAGCACGAAAAAGCGCTGCTGAACGCCGAGGTGGACGCGCTCGTGACCTACGAGCCGGTCAAATCACGGCTGCTGCAGGCCGGTTCGCACGAGTTGTTTTCCAGTGCGCAGATCGCCGGCCGCATTGTGGACACCCTGGCTCTGCGGCGCGACGTGTTGCCCGACCACGCCGATGCAGTGCGAGCCCTGGTGCGCGGCCACTTTGCCGCGTTGCAAGCCTGGCACACCGAGCCCGCGGTGCACGCCGCCTTCCTGGGCGATCGCCTGGGCCTGGCGCCAGAACAGGTGGCCAGCGCCTACGCCGAGCTGGACCTGCCCAGCCTGGCGCGCAACCGCGAATGGATGCGCGGCACGCCGACGCCGCTGGAAACCTCGGCCCGCCAATTGGCTGCGGTGATGGTGCGCGCTGGCCTGTTGCCGGCCGCACCCGCCATGGACGGCTTGTGGTCCGCGGCCTATTTGCCTTGAGCTGTCATGTCGCGCAAACCTTCCGCTCCCTGGCCGGCCCGAGGTTGGCACTTGCGAGCCGTGGTCATTGCCTGGCTGGTCGCGGCGTTTTTGCTGCTGGCCGGTGCGTCCACCCTCATCAGCTGGCAACTGGCGCAAGGCCGTGCCTGGGCCGATTCCCGCCAGTACGCCAGCGTGGTTGCGTCCGAAGTCATTGTGGTTGCCGAGCGCACGCTGATGTCCGACCCTGGCCTGGCCGGTGAGATCATCAGCCACGCCGCCACCGATCCGCGCCTGCGCTACGCGGCCTTGCTTGACCCGGCCGACCGTGTGTTGCACGCCACCCTTGCATCGCACCGGGGGCGCCGCTTTGCCGACCTGTCGGTGGAAGCGACCGATCATTTTCCGCCCGAGGTGCTGACCGCCACCGCCGGTCATTGGGAAGACCGCCGGGACGGTTTGATGCTGGTGAAACAGCCGTTTCGCATGCCGCCGCCGCCCGGCCAGTTGCGCAGCCACCGCAACGGCACCTTGCTGGTGGTGGCCGATGTCGGGCCCCAGCTCAACACCGTTTGGCGCCACAGCTTGTTTGAAATTGGCACCCGTGCGCTCGCCTTGGCCTTGATCGCCCTGCTCACTTACCTGGCGTTGGACCGGTGGCTGGTGGTGCCCCTGCAACGCTTGCGTGACACCACCCGTGCCATTGGACGGGGCCAGTTCAACCTGGACCTGCCCCCCTTTCGCATCCGCGAGCTGCAGCAACTGGGACAGTCCTTCCTGCAGATGTCGGACGACGTGCAGCGCCACATGGCGCAGCTCTCTGACACCGCGCAACTGCTGCGGCAGAGCGAGGAGCGTTTTCGCGAAGCGATCGAAGCGCTGGACGTGGCGTTTGCGATCTTCGACCCCGAAGACCGGCTGGTCTATTGCAACCGGCGCTTTGCGGCCACCCTGGGCGAGGCCGAAGGCCAACTGGTGCCTGGCACCCGCTACCAGGCGCTGCTGCAACTGCGCTTGCGCACGGCGGGCGCGCCCGTGCCGCCGGCCGAAGAGGCGCGCTGGGTGGACAGCCGACTGAGCATGCACCGCGACGGCTATTCGCTGCTGCGCCAGGAACCCGACGGGCGCTGGGTGCGGGAAATCGAGCGCCGCACCGACGCGGGCTACACCGTCAACCTCTGCATCGACACCACCGAACTGGTGCAGGCGCGCGAGCGGGCCGAAGCCGCCAACCAGGCCAAGAGCCATTTCCTGGCCGCCATGAGCCACGAGCTGCGCACGCCCATGAACGGCATTCTGGGCACCGCGCAACTGCTGCAACTGCCCGGCCTGGCCGAGGCCGAGCGCAAGGAGTACGCACACACCATCCGCACCGCTGGCGATGCGCTGCTGCGCTTGCTCAACGACATCCTCGACTATTCCAAGGCGGAAGCCGGGCAACTGGCGCTGAGGCCCGCCCCGGCGGTGCCGGCCGAGGTGCTGAAGGACGTGGTGGCTTTGTTCCAGGCCCCGGCGCGATTCAAGGGCCTGGCCTTGGCCGCGCAGTGGAACGGCCCCGCCGACGCGACTTACCTGCTGGATGCGCACCGCCTGCACCAGATGCTGAGCAACTTGTTGAGCAACGCCATCAAGTTCGCCGATCAGGGCAGCGTCGTCATCACCGCGCAGGAGTTGAGTCGTTCGGCCGAGGGCGCGCTGCTGGAATTCCGCGTGCGCGACACCGGTATGGGCATCCCCGTTGAGCGCCAATCACAGCTGTTCCGGCCGTTCCAGCAGCTCGACAGCGGCATGTCGCGCCAGTTTGGCGGTACCGGGCTGGGCCTGTCCATCGTGCAGCGGCTGGCGCGCCTGGCCGGTGGCGACGCGGGCGTGTGCAGCGAAGCAGGGCAGGGCGCCGAATTCTGGTTTCAGTGGCGTGTGCCCCCGCTGGAGGCGGCGCCTTTGTCTACGAGCGCACTCATCCCGGTCACACCACGCGCCGACCTGTCCGGCCGCGTGCTGCTGGTGGACGACCACCCCATGAACCGCCAGTTGATGCTGCACATGCTCTCCAAGTTGGGGCAGTTCGCGGTCACCATCGCGGAAGATGGTCAGCAGGCGGTGGACATGATCGAGGCCGGCGAACGGCCTGACCTGATCTTGATGGACCTGCAAATGCCGGTGATGGACGGTTGCGAAGCCGCCGTGCGCATCCGCGCCTGGGAGGCCCGGCAACACCTGTCACCCATGCCCATCATCGCGCTCACGGCCAACGCGTTTGTGGAAAATCGGGTGGAAAGCGTGAAGGCCGGGATGAACGATTTCCTGGCCAAGCCGGTGCTCATGCCCGACTTGCAACTGGTGCTGGAACGCTGGCTGAAGATGCGGTACGCAGCGGGCGCCTGAGGCCCGCCGCCCCACCCCTCAACGCGGCGCCGGCAGCCAGGGGCGGATCCAGCCCAGGCCGTCGCTGGTGCCGCGCGGTACCGCGCCACGGCGGGGCCGGTACTCGCAGCCGATCCAGCCGTCAAAACCCAGTTCGTCGATCAGCGCGAACAGGTAGGGGTGGTGAATTTCACCCACGTCGGGCTCGTGGCGCTCCGGTACACCCGCGATCTGCAGGTGCCCCACCCGGCCCGTGGGCAGGTACTGGCGCAGCTTCATCGCCAGGTCGCCTTCCATGATCTGGGCGTGGTACAGGTCCATCTGCACTTGCACATTGTCGGCGCCGATCTCGGCGATCAACCCGTGCGCCTGGGCCTGCCAACTCAGGAAAAAGCCGGGCATGTCGCGCTGGTTGATTGGCTCGATCAGCAGCTTCACACCCACGGCGGCGGCACGCGGCGCGGCGGCCCGCAGGTTGGCCACGTAGGTGGTCCGGGCTTGTTCGGGGCTCACGCCCTCGGGCACCTTGCCGGCCATCACATGCACACGCGGGCAATTCAGGGCCTGGGCGTAACGCAGGGCCTGGGTGATGCCTTCGGCAAAGTCGGCCTCGCGGCCCGGGAGGCAGGCCAGCCCGCGCTCGCCACCGTCCCAGTCACCGGGCGGGGCGTTGAACAGGACTTGTTGCAGACCGTTGGTTCGCAGGCGCGAGGCCAATTGCTCGGGCGTCCAGGCGTAGGGGAACAGGTATTCAACGGCCGTGAAGCCATCGGCGGCGGCGGCGTCAAAGCGGTCCAGAAAATCCAGCTCGTTGTAAAGCATGGACAGGTTGGCGGCGAAGCGGGGCATGGTGGTGCGGGGTGAAAAGGTGGCGGGGATTGCCAATGGGCGCCAATGGCTTGGCGCCGGTTCGCCCGCTCAAACATTGGGCAAGGGCGGCAAAGGGCGGGCCGACGTGGGCGGCACCGCCGTTCGTGCCGCATTCATCACCATGGACAGCAGCGCGTAGTAGCCGTTGATGCCCACGAGGTCCATCGCCCCTTGTTCGCCAAACAGGCGGATGGCCGTTTGCCAGGTGGGGTCGCTCACGCTGCGGTTGTGGTGCAGCTCCATCGAGAAGGCGTAGACCGCCGCCTCGTCTTCCGGCAAGGTCTGCGGCTGGCGCCCGTCTGAAATGGCGTCGATGGTGGCCTGGGTCACACCTTCACGCAGGGCGATCGGCGCATGGATGGCCCATTCCACCTGTTGCGACCAGTGGCGGGCCGTGATCAGGATGGCCAGCTCCGACAGGCGCAAGCCCAGCGCGCTGCGGTAGCGCAGGTATTCCCCCATCCGCTGGGCGTGCGCCATCAACTCCGGGCTGCGCAACAGCGGGACAAACGGTGAAATCAGCGCCCCACGGGGGCCGTCGATGATTTCCTGTGCGTACAGGCGCTGTTCCTCGGTCCAGGCCTCTGCGGGGATGGGGGGCAGCCGATCTGCGTTCTGATTCATGAGGTGGTCCGTGTGGTCAGGGATGGCTCGATGTCGTCTTCTCTCCCGAACTGGCCATGTGGTGTCAACGGCAGAGGTTTGCCACCAATTTTCCACATGGTCAAGCCAGAAAACAAAAAGCCCCTGCGAGAGGGGCTTGTCTGACCTTGGTGTGCAAGGAAAAATCTGGTCGGAATGAGAGGATTCGAACCTCCGACCCCTTCGTCCCGAACGAAGTGCGCTACCAGGCTGCGCTACATTCCGATGTGCCTTGGCGATCAGGAGCGGCGCTCCTGCAAGACAGCCGCTAATTGTACCAAACCTTTGGACCATTCATTCGCCGGCAGTGCCAGCGCGGCGTCCATGGCCCGTTGCGCCTCGGCTTGCGCGGCCCGGCGCGCATCGTCCAGGCCCCCGCAGGTGCGCACGATCTGCAGAATGTCGTCCATCCGTTCGGTCTGGCCTTCCTCGATCGCGCTGCGGATCAGCGCAGCCTCGTCCGCACTGCAGCGGCGCAGGGTACAGATGATGGGCAGCGTCACCTTGCCTTCGCGCAGGTCGTCGCCCAGGTTCTTGCCCAGTTCGCTGGCGCTGCCTTCGTAGTCCAGCACGTCGTCCACCACTTGGAAGGCCGCACCGAGTGCTTGGCCGTAGTCGGCGCAGCGGGCTTCCAGTTCGGCATTGGCGCCGGCCAGGATGGCCGCCAGGCGGGCGCTGGCCTCGAACAGCTTGGCCGTTTTGGCGCGGATCACCCGCAGGTACGCTTCCTCGTCCAGCGAGGCGTCGTGCATGTTCATCAGCTGCAGCACCTCGCCTTCGGCGATCACGTTGGTCGCGTCGGCCAGCACCTGCATGATGCGCATTTCCCCCGCTTCCACCATCATCTGGAAAGCGCGGGAGTACAGAAAATCCCCTACCAACACGCTGGCCGCGTTGCCAAACACCTCGTTGGCGGTGTCGCGCCCGCGCCGCAGGGTGGACTCGTCCACCACGTCGTCGTGCAGCAGGGTGGCGGTGTGGATGAATTCGACCACCGCCGCCAGGCCGTGCCGGCGCGCATCGGTGCAACCCAGTGCGCCGCACATCAGCAGCAGCAGGGCCGGGCGCACCCGTTTGCCGCCGGCACCAATGATGTACTCGGCCACCTGTCCCACCAGCGGTACGTCGCTGCTCAGGCTGCGCTGGATCACGGCATCCACCGCCTGCATGTCGGCAGCAACCAGGGACAGGGCGGCGGAAGAGGAGGGGGTGGAGCTCAAGGTGTGGGCCGGTTGGAGGGTCGCGCTGATTATAGGAGTCGCACCCTGCCGCCCGCCTGACGCTTGTGTTGGGCCCCGGCACTTCGTATAATTCGACTTGCTGCCGAGGAGCGTTGCAGCCACCCGCCGTGGACACGGCAACCCGGTGGCGAGGCTCGGTCGCATCACCCCGCTGCAACGACGCTCGCCCACTTTTCGTGAGGTGAGCCCCTGTCTCTCCCCCGGTAAGTGGTTCCCTGTTTTGGAGCAACCATGAACGCACCGCTGAAAACCACCGTCAACGCCGACTGCGCCATCACCGACATCGGTCTGGCCGACTGGGGCCGCAAAGAAATCCGCATCGCCGAAACCGAGATGCCCGGCCTGATGGCCATCCGCGAGGAATTCGCGGCCAAGCAGCCCCTGAAGGGCGCGCGCATCACCGGCTCGCTGCACATGACCATCCAGACGGCCGTGCTGATCGAGACCCTGCAAGCCTTGGGTGCCCAAGTTCGCTGGGCCTCGTGCAACATTTTCAGCACGCAGGACCACGCGGCGGCTGCCATCGCCGCCGCCGGCACGCCGGTTTTCGCCGTCAAGGGCGAAACCCTGGTCGATTATTGGGACTACACCCACCGCATTTTTGACTTCGGCGCCAAGGGCACCGAGGGCGAAGGCCCGAACATGATCCTGGACGACGGCGGCGACGCCACGCTGCTGATGCACCTGGGCAAGAAGGCCGAGAAGGACGCCTCGTTGCTGGCCAACCCGCACAGCGAAGAGGAAGTCGAGCTGTTCGCCGCCATCAAGGCCAAGCTGGCCGTCGACCCGACCTGGTACAGC
>CAZGDZ010000028.1:0-11847 GCA_964524855.1 uncultured Macromonas sp. | reverse complement strand
CGCCGAGCGGCTTGACGACGCCGTGGAAGGACTGCAGGCGGCCCTCGGCGTTGACGAAGCTGCCGGCGGTCTCGGTGAACGGCGCGACCGGCAGCATGACGTCGGCGACGTCGTCCGCCGCGTCGGCAAACGGGGTCAGCGCGACCACCAGGCCGGCGCCAGCCAGGGCCTGCCTGGCCGCCGCGGTATCGGCGGCGTCGAGCACCGGCTCGGTGTGCAGCAGCAGCAGCGCCTTCATGGGCTGAGACAGCATCTGGCCGGCGTGCAGGCCACCCGGGCCCGGCAGCGCGCCGACCAGCTGCGCGCCGACGCTGTTGGTCGCCTCACCGAGCATGCCGACCCGTGCCCCCACCTGCTGCGCGATCCACTGCGCCAGCGCCAGCAGCTGTCCCGCTTGCGGGTGCTGCACCGCCCCGTTGCCCAGCAGCACCGCCTTTGACTCGCCCATCAACAGCGACGCGGCGATCGCCTTGGCCTGCGGCGTGACCTCGGCCGCCAGCGGCGCATCGATGCCGCGGATGGCGGCGATCTCGGCCGCGACGCCGGCCAGCGCCGCCGGCCATCCCGAGGGCGGCGCGACCATGCGCGTGCCGGCCGGCAGCGCCCAGTCGTCGACCAGCGCATTCAGGCCGTGGATCTGCGCGCCATGGCGCGCGGCATGCCGCAGCCTGGCGGCGAACAGCGGATGGTCCTTGCGCAGGAAGCTGCCGACGACCAGGGCACGATCAAGGGTCGCCAGGTCGGCGATCGGCAAGCCGAGCCAACGCGCGCGACCGGCAGGCGCGCCATTCGCGAAGTCGGCGTGACGGGTCCGGTGGTCGATGCTCTCGCTGCCCAGCCCGCGCACCAGCTTGCCCAGCAGGTGGAGCTCCTCGACCGTCGCGTGCGGCGAGGCGATCGCCCCGATGCCGCCGGTGCCGAACTCGGCCCTGACGCGCTTCAGGCCGTCGGCGACATAGTCGAGCGCGGTGGTCCAGTCGACGTCCTGCCACTGGCCGCCCTGCTTGATGCGCGGCGCGGTCAGCCGTGACGGGGCGTTCAGCGCCTCGTAGCTGAAGCGGTCGCGGTCGGCGATCCAGCACTCGTTGACCGCCTCGTTCTCCAGCGGCAGCACGCGCATGACCTTGTTGGCCTTGACCTGGACGACCAGGTTGGCGCCGGTGCTGTCGTGCGGGCTGATGCTCTTGCGGCGCGACAGCTCCCAGGTGCGGGCGCTGTAGCGGAAGGGCCTGCTGGTCAGCGCACCGACCGGGCACAGGTCGATCATGTTGCCCGACAGCTCGCTGTCGACCGTGCCGCCGGTGACCGTCGTGATCTCGGAGTGCTCGCCGCGGTGGATCATGCCCAGCTCCATCACGCCGGCCACCTCCTGGCCGAAGCGCACGCAGCGCGTGCAGTGGATGCAGCGCGTCATCTCCTCCATCGAGATCAGCGGGCCAACGTCCTTGTGGAAGACGACGCGCTTCTCCTCGGTGTAGCGGCTGGCGCTGCCGCCGTAGCCGCTGCGACCGCCGGGGGCCTGACCGAGCGCGACATCGAGTTCGCGCTGTGGGTGGATCAAGCCGCCGGCGACGCGGGCACCTGACCCCTGACCGGGCGCCCGACGCCCCACACCCATGGACACGCTCAAACACGGCCTGGCCGCTGGCGATGCCGGCCGGCCCGACAACGCCGACTGGACCATCCCCCAGCATTGGGAAAGTTACACCGCCGCCGAACACGCCACCTGGTGCACGCTCTACCAACGCCAGATGGCCCTGCTGCCCGGCCGCGCCTGCCAGGCCTTTGTGGACGGCATGCGCGCCCTGCCCATGGGGGCCGACCACATTCCCCAGTTCGACCAGCTCAACGAAGCGCTGATGCGCCGCACCGGCTGGCAGGTGGTGGCTGTACCGGGCCTGGTGCCCGACGCTGTGTTCTTCAACCACCTGGCGAACCGGCGTTTTCCCGCCGGTCAATTCATCCGTCGGCCCGACCAGTTGGACTACCTGGAAGAACCCGTCGTGTTCCACGACGTGTTCGGCCACGTGCCGCTGCTCATGAACCCGGTGATGGCCGACTTCGTGCAAGCCTACGGCGAAGGCGGCCTGCGCGCCCAGACGCTGGGCCACCTCGACCTGCTGGCTCGGGTGTACTGGTACACGGTGGAGTTTGGGCTGGTGCGCGAACAACAAGGGCTGCGCATCTACGGCGCGGGCATCGCCTCGTCGTACACCGAAAGCGTGTTCAGCCTCGATTCGCCTTCGCCCAACCGGCTGCGCTTCGAACTGCCGCGCGTCATGCGCACCCACTACCGCATCGACGACTTCCAGGAAAGCTACTTCGTGCTCGACAGCCTGGACGACTTGCTCGCACTGGCCCAGGTGGACTTTGCGCCGCTGTACGAACAGGTGTCAGCACTGACACCGCTGGAACCCGGCGACGTGCTGCCCAGCGATACGGTGCTGAGCCCGGGGAATGGCAGCTATCACGCCGCCAGGCGCTGCACCTCGATCTGAGCCATTGACTGGGACAGCTCATCGAACAACCATTCGGTGAAGGCCTTCATCTTGGGCAAATGGCCCTTGGTTTTCAGGTACATCAGGCGGTGACACACCAGCTTGGGGCCGTCCAGCCCAAAGGGCAGCACCAATTTGCCGCTGTCCAGTTCGCGCTCAATCAGCAAACGGCTTTCCAGCGCCACGCCCATGCCATCGACCGCGCAGTTGATGGCCATGAACGTGCGGTCAAACCGGGGGCCCCGGTCCAGCTGGATTTTGGCCAGCGGATGGTCCTTGAGCCAATCGCGCCAGCTGTACAGGTTCACTTCCGAGTGAATCAGCGTGGCCTCGGACAGATCCATGGCCTTGCGCCCGCCACGGCGGCGGGGTAGCAAACGCGGTGAACAGTTCACCACAATGGTTTCTTCCGGAAAAGGCACCACGGTAACGCCCGTCGCCGGGAAGATATGACCATAGCGGATGTCAAAGTCTGCCTCGCCGGTGGCAAGATCGACCGGTGACGCCGACGCGTTCAGGCGCACGTCAATGTCCGGGTTGAGCGCCGAAAACCGCGACAACCTGGGCATCAACCACTGGGTGGCAAAGCTGGGCACGCTGTGCACCGTGAGGATGTCGCTCTTGCCCGTGCGCTCGATGCTGCGGGTGCTGGCTTCGATGAGACCCAATGCCTCAGCCACGCCCTCGGCATAGCGCCGGCCCACATCGGTCAGCTCCACCGCTCGGTGCACGCGGTGGAACAGGGTGATGCCCAGGCGCTCCTCCAACAGCCGAATCTGGTGGCTGATGGCCGAGGGCGTGAGGTGCAATTCTTCGGCGGCAGCCACGAAGGAGCCCAGGCGCGAAGCGGCCTCGAAGGCCTGCACCGCTTTCAGAGGGGGAAGTTGTCGCATTTACATGAATTCAATTCATCTATCGCCCTAAATTATTCGTTTGTCCTCGTGCTGTCAACTCCCTAAACTGAATTCCACAACAGGCGGCTTGGAATGCGACACCCAGGCCAGACCACACGACAGGAGACAACATGAACCCCATCGCACGACAGGCCTCAACGGCCCACTGACCGCACCACCGACCGACGACCTCGCATCGCTTCAAGCCCCGCTTGAGGCGGGGTTTGTTTCACCCCTACGCACCCACCCATGAGCACCACCGACAACTTGCAAGCACTATCGGCCAGCGCCTACCGCATCCGGCGCTACGCTTTGCAGATGGGCGAAATCCAGGGCCAGGGCTACATCGGCCAGGCCCTGGGCTACGCCGACGTGCTGGCCGTGGCCTACCGCCACGCCATGAACTACCGCCCGCACGACCCCGAATGGGAACAGCGCGACCGCTTCCTGCTGTCGCACGGCCACTACGCGATCGCTCACTACGCTGCGCTGGTGGAAGCCGGCATCATCACCGAAGCCGAAATGGAAACCTACGGCTGCGACGACAGCCGCCTGCCGATGTCCGGCATGGCCGCCTACACCCCGGGCATGGAAATTTCTGGCGGTTCGCTCGGTCAAGGGCTGGCGATTGGCGTGGGCATCGCTCTGGGGTTGCGCCACCGGGGCATGGACGCGTTCGTCTACAACTCCATGTCGGACGGCGAACTGGACGAAGGCGCCACCTGGGAAGCCGCGATGTCGGCCGCCCACCACGGCCTGTCCAACCTGATCTGCATGGTGGACATCAACAACCAGCAGGCCGATGGCCCTTCGAGCAAGGTACTGGGCTTTGAGCCCCTGGCCGACAAATGGACCGCCTTCGGCTGGCATGTGCAACGCATCAACGGCAACGATCTGGGCGCTGTGAAAGCCGCGTTCGACACCGCGCGCCAACTGCAGGAACCCCGGCCCCGGGTCATCCTGTGCGACACGCTCATGGGCAAGGGCGTGCCCTTCCTGGAACAGCGCGAAAAGAACCACTTCATCCGGGTCGATCCGCCCGAATGGCAAAAGGCCCTGGCCATCCTGGATGAGGCTTTTGAACAGGGAGTCACCGCATGAACACCACCGCCGCCAAGAAACCCCGGCTGACCACGTCGGCCATGATCGCCTCCATCGCTGCCGAAGGCCAACGCGTCCAGGCCGCCCCCTTCGGCAAAGCCTTGGTGGAACTGGGTCGTCAACGGCAGGACGTGGTGGGCATGACGGCCGACCTGGGCAAGTACACCGACCTGCACCTGTTCGCCCAAGCCTACCCGGAGCGCTACTACCAGATGGGCATGGCCGAGCAGTTGCTGCTGGCTGCCGCCGGTGGCATGGCCAAGGCCGGGCTGACCCCGTTCGCCACCAGCTACGCCGTATTTGCCACCCGCCGGGCCTACGACTTCATCCACCAGGTCATCTGCGAAGAAGACCTGAACGTGAAAATCTGCGCCGCTTTGCCCGGGCTGACCACCGGCTACGGCCCCAGCCACCAGGCGACCGACGACATCGCCATGATGCGGGCCATCCCTGGCCTGACCATCGTGGACCCGTGCGACGCCCTGGACATCGAACAGGCCGTGCCGGCCATCGCCGAGCACAAAGGCCCGGTGTACATGCGCCTGCTGCGCGGCAACGTGCCGCTGGTGCTGGACGAGTACGACTACAAATTCGAACTCGGCAAGGCCAAGATGCTGCGCGACGGCAGGGATGTGCTCATCATCGCCAGCGGGCTGATGACGATGCGCGCGCTGGAGACCGCGACCCGTCTGCAGGCCGACAACGTCGATGTCGGTGTAATGCACGTGCCCACCATCAAACCGCTGGACGAAGCAACCATCCTGCGCGAGGCCAGCCGCAGCGGACGCCTGGTGGTGGTGGCCGAGAACCACTCCATCGTCGGTGGACTGACCGAGGCCGTCGCCAGCACGCTGATCCGCGCCCGCGTGGCTCCGGCTTTCCTGCCCATCGCGCTGCCTGACGCCTTCCTGGACGCCGGCGCCCTGCCCACCCTTCACGACCGCTACGGCATCTCCACCGAGAAGATGGCCGAAACGATTCGAAAACACCTCTGAACCCAAGGAGAAACACCGCCAACGCTGCCTAGAATCCCCTTTGACCTGGCCTCTGGTACCGGTCACATTGCCCCGGTGCCGATTCGATCCACAACCTCAATTCCGGAGACATTCAGATGAAAAAACTACTCGTGGCCGTGGCCGCCGGCCTCGCACTCAGCGCATCGCCCGTCTGGGCCCAGAAAGTTCTGCGCCTGTCGCACAACGCCGCTGCCGGCAACCCCAAGGCAGAGGCATCGCTCAAGTTCGCGGAACTCGTTGGCCAGAAAACCAGTGGCCGTGTCAAGGTGGAAGTCGGCGGCAGCGCCCAGTTCGGGGACGACGCCGAATCCATCACTAACATGCGCCTGGGCACCCTGGCGTTCAGCGCCAACTCGCAGGGCACCACCTCGTCGGCGGTGCCGCAGTTCGCGGTGCTGGGCCTGCCTTTCCTGTTCAAGGATCTGAACCACGCCTACCGCGTGATCGACGGCCCCGTGGGCCAGCAACTGGGCGAAGCCGCCAAAGGCCGTGGTCTGGTGCTGCTGGCCCTGTGGGACAACGGCATCCGCCACACCAGCAACAACAAGCGCCCGATCACCAAGCCCGAAGACCTGGCCGGCGTCAAGCTGCGCACCCCGCCGGACCCGATGACGCTGGACATCTTCAACTCCCTCGGCGCCAACCCTGGGCCGCTGGCGTTCTCCGAGCTGTACATCGCCCTGCAGCAAGGCGTGTTTGACGGTCAGGAAAACCCACTGATGAACATTTACTCCTCCAAACTGCACGAGGTGCAGAAGTTCATCTCCCTGACCGGTCACAAGTACGAAACCACCCCGCTGCTGGCCAGCAAAATGATCTGGGACAGCCTGTCGAAAGACGACCAGAAGGCCGTGCAGGATGCCGCCATCGAAGCGGGCAAGTTCAACCGCCAGTTGTCGCTCGCGGCCGATGCCGACCTGCGCCAGAAACTGACCGCCGCTGGCGTGCAGATCAACCCCGTGGACCAGGCCCCCTTCGTGGCCAAGACCAAGGGCGTCTATGACAAGTGGGCCAAGCAGTTCCCCGATCTGGTGAAGCTGGTCGTTTCGGAAGCCGCCAAGCCATGATGACCCTCACTTCATCCGACGCACCCACCGGCCGTCAGCCCGTGGCCACGTTGGTGAAGTGGATCGACGCGGCGATCACGGGCACGACCATCGTGCTCGCGGTCACCGCCCTGGTCATCATGTTCATTTCATTGATGGCCGAGGTCGTGATCCGCTACATCACCAACCAGGGTATGGGCTGGCCCACCGAAATGCCCAACCTGCTGTTTCCCTGGCTGGTGATGAGCGGCGTGGTCCTGGCCGCCCAACGCGGCCAGCACATCGCGGTCACGGCCATCCTGCCGTGGCTGGGTCGCACCGGTCAACGCGCGCTGCTGATGCTGCTGCAAGCAGGGGTGATCGTCACCTTCTTTTACCTCGCCTGGGTGGGCCTGGACGTGATCGAAATCACCGGCACCGAGGTCTATCCGGTCACGGGTGTTTCGGCCAAATGGGCCTACCTGGCGCTGATCGCGGGCTTCGTCGGCCTGGGGCTCACGGCGCTGACCACCTTCGTTCGCCTGATCATCACCCCGAACCCGCTGGACGTTCGCGCTCACCAAATTTCGGAGGATCTATGACCCTTGTGATGCTCCTCGTCTTTGGCGCGCTGCTGGTGCTGGCGTTGCCGGTAGGCTATGCGCTCATCATCAGTTCCGGGCTCGCTGCCATCACCGTGGGGGGCATCCCCAGCGTGGCGGCCGTGGTCAAGGTGTTTCAGCCCACCCAAAGCTTCCCGCTGCTGGCCATTCCGTTTTTCGTGCTGTCGGGCAATCTCATGATGGGCGGCATTCTGGGCCGCAAGCTGATCCAGTTCGCGACCGCACTGGTGGGTCGCTTCCACGGTGGGCTGGGGCAAGTCACCGTGGTCGGCTCCACCATCTTCGGTGGTGTGTCCGGCTCTGCTGTGGCCGAAGCATCGGCACTGGGCTCCATGCTGATTCCCTGGCAGAAGCGAGAAGGCTATCCGGCAGCGTTCGGCGCGGCGGCCACGGCCTCCTCGGCCGTGATTGCTGGGCTGATTCCACCGTCCATTCCGTTGATCCTGTTCGCAGCGGTGTCGAACGTGTCCATCGCATCGCTGTTCCTCGCCGGAATCGTTCCAGGGCTGATGCTTTGTGGCGGCTTCATGCTGGTCTGTTACCTGTCGGGGCGCCTGCGTGGTTTTCCCAGGCTGGCGCAAAACATCACCTGGCGCGACATCGTGCATGCCACGGTAGCGGCTGCGCCCGCCCTGGCCATGCCCGTGTTCATCGTCGTGCTGCTGCGCGCCGGCATTGCCACCCCGACCGAGGTCAGCGTGATGGCAGTGTTCTACGGACTGATGGTGAGCCTATTGGTGTACCGAGACCTCTCGGTGCGACGCCTCTACGACGCCTTGGTGCACACCTCGATCACAACCGGCGTGGTGATGCTGGTGATTGCGGCGTCCAACCTGGTGGGCTACGTGTTGACGGTGGAGGCAGTGCCAACGCACGTCGCCGAATGGGCGATGGAAACCTTGCGCACCCCGATCATGGTCATCCTGATGATGAACCTGATCATGATGGTGGTGGGCATGTTCCTGGACCTGCCGGCGGCCATCCTGCTGCTGGGCCCGACCTTTGTCGCCATCGGCAATGCGATCGGCCTCGACCTGATCCAGCTCGGGATCATGATGGCGGTCAACCTCAGCCTGGGGCTGTTCACCCCGCCGGTCGGCACCACGCTGTTCGTGTCGGCCGCCATTTCCCGGGAGCCGGTGGGTGCGATCGTCAAGGAACTGTGGCCGTTCTACCTGGTGGCGCTGACGGTGCTGCTGCTCATTTCCTACGTGCCTGCCTTTACCTTCTACTGACATGACCACCATCGCATTCGCCGGACTGGGCGCCATGGGCCTACCCATGGCCCGCCACCTGCTGCACGCCGGCCACACGGTACGGGGCATCGACCCCAACCCCACGGCGCTGGCGACGCTGGAAGCCGAAGGCGGACAGCCTTCGAGCGACCCTGCCGCTGCCTGCCAAGGCGCCGAGTTCCTCATCCTGATGGTGGTGAACGCGGCGCAGGCCGAACAAGTGCTGTTCAACCACGGTGCGCTGTCGGCGCTGCCACCCGATGCCACGGTGTGCCTGATGGCCACCTGCCCGCCAGGGTCGGTCGAGGCCATCGCCCAACGGGTGCAGGCCAGTGGCCGGCGCTTCGTTGACGCCCCAGTGTCGGGGGGGGTGGTGGGCGCGGTGGCGGGCAGCCTGACCATCATGACCGCCTGCGACGCGGCCACGTTCGAACACACCCGCCCGGTGCTGGAGGTGCTGGGACAGCGGGTGTTTCATGTCGGCACCCAGCCCGGCCAGGGCGCCACCGTGAAAACCGTGAACCAACTGCTGTGCGGCGTGCACATCGCGGTCGTGGCCGAAGCCTTCGCGCTGGCGGCCAAAGCCGGCGTGGACCTGAAGGTGCTGCTCGACATCATGGGCGGATCGTCCGCTTCGAGCTGGATGTTGAAAGACCGGGGGCCACGCATGCTGGAAACCGAGCCCGAGGTCACCAGCGCGGTAGACATCTTCGTCAAAGACCTGAACATCGTGCTGGAAGCGGGACGCGAGCTGAAAACGGCCCTGCCCCTGGCCGCAGCGGCCCACCAAATGTTCCTGGCCACCTCTGGCCGGGGGGATGGCCGCGTGGACGACAGCCAGGTGATCCGCAGCTACCACCTACTGAACGGCACGCACTGAGGAGGAGCGGCCGAGGCTTCAGGCCAAGGGGTCGGCCATCGCCTCTGCCTGTTGCTTCAACCAGGCCAGAAAGGCCTGCACCTCGCCGCGTCGACGGTGCCGCTCGGGGTACACCACATGGTGACCCTCGACGGCGAGTGCCAAACGGGGCGAGAAAACGGCCTCCAATCGGCCCGACTTCAGGTGGTCGGCTGCGATCGTGGCGCTTTCCAGCGCCACGCCCAAACCCTGCACCGCCGCGTCCAACGACAATTGGGCACGGTCAAACCGCAGTGCAAAACGATCCATCTCCCACGGCACGCCCTGCACAGCAAACCAGTCGCTCCACTGCACCAAACTGACCGTGCTCTGGATCAGCGGCGCCTCGACCAAGCCAGCAGGGCCGGCGCTTCGCCAGGCACGCACCATCTCCGGGCTGGCCAAGGGCAACACCAGCTCCCGCATCAGGGGCTCCACCATCAGGTTAGGCCAGCGTGGCACGCCGTAGCGGATGTCCACGTCCATCTGCCCCGCCGCAAAGTCGCTGTGCTCGGGCGAGGCGGACAAGTGCAAGGAAATGTCGGGATGGGTTCGCGCAAAGTCGGCCAAACGCGGCATCAGCCAAAGGCTGGCCAGGCTGGGGCTGGTGTGCACGTACAGACTGCGCCGCACACCCTGGCGAATGTCCCGGGTGGCGGCTTTCAAGGCCCCCAAAGCCCCGCCCACCCGCTGCAGGTAACGCTCACCGTCCGGGGTCAAACGCACGCCAGCGGTGGTTCGGTCCAGCAAGCGGGTGCCTAAAAACGCCTCCAACCGGGCCACCTGGTGGCTGACGGCCGAGGGCGTGAGGCTGAGTTCGGCAGCAGCCAGAGCGAAGCTGCGCCGGCGCGAAACAGCCTCGAAAGCCAACAGATTTTGCAATGGGGGAAGCGACGCCATGCCTGGTCACCAATAGATGACAGATTGTCATCTCAAGTTGAAATCTTATCGCTTGTCATCATGCCACAGCGGCTCGGACAATGCCTGGGCACTCAACCCAAAAGGAGACATTCCATGTTGCTGAAAGACAAAGTTGCCGTGATCACCGGAGGCGCTGGCCTCAATGGCCTGGGCTATGCCACCGCCCGCATGATGGCGGCCCAAGGCGCCCGTGTCGCCATCCTGGACCTGGAACAAGCCAACCCCGCTGCGGCGGCCGCACAACTTGGCGCCGGTCACATCGGCGTGGTGGCCAACGTGACCGACAAGGCCGCCTGCGAACGCGCCGCGCGCGAGGTCGTTGTTCAGTTGGGCCAAATCGACATCCTGTTCAACAACGCCGGCATCACCCAACCGCGCAAGACGCTGGACATCACCGCCAGCGACTACGACGCGGTGCTGGACGTGAGCCTGCGCGGCACGCTGTACATGTCGCAGGCCGTGGTGCCGTACATGATTGAGCGCCAGCAGGGCGCCATCGTGTGCACATCGTCGGTCTCGGCCCAACGGGGCGGCGGCATTTTGGGTGGCCCCCACTACTCGGCGGCCAAAGCGGGGGTGCTGGGCCTGGCCCGCGCCATGGCGCGCGAATATGGTGTGCACAACATCCGCGTCAACTGCGTCACGCCCGGGCTGATCGCCACCGACATCAACAAGGGCCTGATTCCTGACGACCGCATGGCCGGCATTCTGGAGCAGATTCCCCTGAACCGCATTGGCGAACCGAACGACGTGGCAGGTTGCATCGTGTTCCTCGCCAGCGACCTGGCGAAATATTGCACCGGCGTCACGCTGGACGTCAACGGCGGCATGCTGATCCACTGAGCCAGACCACGCACGCCATGCCACAACCCCATCCCCTGCAACCGCTGGCACACGCCATCCGGTTTTTGTCGGTGGACGCGATCGTGCGCGCCACCGAAGGCCACCAGGGGGTCCCCCTGGGCATGGCCGAAATCGCCACCGCGCTGTACGCCCACCACCTGAAACACGACCCGACCGACCCCACCTGGTGGGACCGTGACCGGGTGGTGCTGTCCAACGGGCACGGCTCCATGTTGCTGTATTCGCTGCTGCACCTGTGCGGCTACGAACGCATCGGCCTGGAGCAGGTGCGCGGCTTTCGCGAGTTCGGCTCGCATTGCGCCGGCCACCCGGAGTACGACCCAGCCGCCGGCATCGAAGTCACCACCGGCCCGCTGGGCCAAGGCATCGGTAACGCGATGGGCATGGCGGTGGCCGAAGCCTACCAGCGCGCTCAGTTCGGCGGTGATCTGGTGAACCACTACACCTACGCGTTCGTGGGCGACGGCTGCCTGCAAGAAGGCATCGGGCAGGAAATGATCAGCCTGGCCGGTCACCTGGGACTGGGTCACCTGATCCTGCTGTGGGACGACAACCGCATCACCGACGACGGCAGCACCGAGCTGTCGATCAGCGAAGACGTGGCCGAACGCTTTCGCGTCGCCCATTGGCACGTGCTGGAGGTCGATGGACACGACATCGATGCGGTGTCCGCCGCCATTGCCGCCGCCAAGCAAGACCCACGGCCGTCGATGATTGCTTGCCGCACCACGATTGCGCGCGGCATCGCCCGTCTGCAAGGGCAACGCGGCGGC
>CAZGDZ010000027.1:0-11854 GCA_964524855.1 uncultured Macromonas sp. | reverse complement strand
AGCCCACTCAGACCATTGACCTGGGCCGAACGCTTGAGCAACGCAGCGTCAAACCAGCCACAACGGCGCGCACGCCCGGTGGTGGTGCCCTTTTCGGCGCCCACAGTGGCCATGTGCCAGCCGGGCGTGCCTTCCTTTTCCCACTCCAACTCGGTCGGGAAGGGGCCACCGCCCACGCGGGTGCAGTAAGCCTTGGTGATGCCCAGCACGTAATGCAACATGCCCGGTCCAACGCCAGCGCCGGCCGCTGCGTTGCCAGCCACACAGTTGCTGGACGTCACAAAGGGATAAGTACCGTGGTCGATGTCCAGCAGCGTGCCTTGGGCGCCTTCAAACAGCAGGTTCACACCGGCCTTGTGCGCCTCGTTCAGCTCACGCGACACGTCGGCGATCATGGGTTTGAGCTGTTCGGCCTGCTGCATGGCTTGCGCATACACCGGTTCGAACAGGATTCGACCGTCTTGCATGAAATCGGCAAAGGCCGGGCCCCAATCCAGATCGGCTGAGCCCAGGTAGCTCACCAGGAGGTGGTTGTGCAGGTCAAGCAGCTCGCGCAGCTTGGCGGCAAAACGCTCGGGGTGTTTGAGGTCTTGCACCCGCAGTGCGCGCCGGGCAATCTTGTCTTCGTAAGCCGGACCGATGCCCCGACCGGTGGTACCGATCTTGGCGGTACCGGCTTTTTCCTTGGCGGCTTCGCGCGCCACGTCGATCGCAGCGTGGAACGGCAGAATCAACGGGCAACCTTCGCTGACGCGCAGGCGCGAACGCACCTCGACACCAGCCTTCTCCAGGCCAGCAATCTCTTCCAGCAACTTGGTGACCGACAACACCACACCGTTGCCGATGTAGCACTTGACACCCGCACGCATGATGCCGCTGGGGATCAGGTGCAACGCGGTCTTCACCCCGTTGATGACCAAGGTATGGCCAGCGTTGTGGCCGCCCTGGAAGCGAACCACGCCTTTGGCGGTTTCAGTCAGCCAGTCGACCAGTTTGCCTTTGCCCTCGTCACCCCACTGGGTGCCCACCACCACCACATTGCGCCCAGCGGGGGCTTTGAAAGTGTTTTCGCTCATCGTGTTCCGTTCAGACGCTTCAGGAAAGAAAGGGGCGATCAGGCCGTCAACGGCTCGACCACCCAGGCACCACCACGCTCGACCAAGGCGCGGTTGCAAAGGAATTCATCCACTTCGTGTTCGTGGCCAGGCAGCGCACAAACCACCGTTTCACCCTGGACCCGCAGGCGAGCGATCGCTTCGCGCAGATCGGCCCGGCCGCCCCAGGGCGCACGAATGGCCGCCTGCAAAGGCTTGGCATCGAGCGCCGCCACCACCTCTTTGAGATCGAGACTGAAACCTGCCGCCGGCCGTTTGCGGCCAAATACAGCCCCCACCTCGTCGTAGCGGCCACCGCGCAACAATTCGCGCGGGCTGGCTGTGGTCGAGGCAGCCGCAAACAGGGAAAAGCGGACACCCGTGTAGTAAGCGTAGCCGCGCAAATCGGCCAAATCGAAGGACACACGCACGCCTTCGAGCTGTGCGGCCAGCCAGCGCAAATCGGCCAACGCCTGTTCCAGCAGCGGACTGGCGGGCAAGCAACGGGCCGCTTCGTCCAGCACCCGAACATCGCCGTACAACGACGGCAGGCGCAGCAAGGCTTCACGCACCTCTGTCGGCAACCCTTGACTCAAGGCGCTGAGCGCGGACACGTCTTTGGCGGCCAAAGCAGCGTGCAATGCCGACACGGTTTGGGGCGACAACCCGGCGCCGGCCAGAACCGCATCCACCACGCGGACGTCGCCCAGATCCACGATCTGCTCGGACAGCCCGGCCGCGCGCAACGACGCACAAGCCAGCTCCAACACCTCCAGATCGGCCTCCAAACCCGCGTGGCCGAAAATTTCGGCACCCAGTTGCAGCGGTTCCCGCGTGGCGTGCGGACGGTCCACCCGGGTGTGCAGCACTGGGCCGCAATAACACAGTCGAGTCACGCCGGGGCGGTTGAGCAGATGGGCATCGATGCGGGCCACCTGCGGCGTGGTGTCAGCGCGCAGGCCAAGGGAACGTCCCGAAAGCTGGTCCACCAGCTTGAAGGTCTGCAAGTCCAGCGCTTCACCGGTGCCGGTCAGCAGCGAATCCAGGTGCTCCAGCAATGGGGGCATGACCAACTCATACCCGTAACCGCGCGCCGTGTCGAGCAAGGCGCGGCGCAGGTCTTCGATGTGCCGCGCCTCGGAAGGCAGCACGTCGGCAATTTGATCCGGGAGAACCCAGGCAGACATGGGAAGGATGGTGCTGTTAAAAAAAGGATTTTACCGGCAGCAAAAAACCGACCCAGCCAAAGCCGGGTCGGCTGCCAGTGCGAAAGCCGTCAGCGGCTCGGATTGCTGCCGCGCAAGCCCTTGAAGAACTCCGAAGACGGGTCCATCACCAGCACGTCGTTCTTGGTCGCAAAGCTGGCGCGGTAGGCCTCCAGGCTGCGGTAGAACTGTGCGAAAGCCGGGTCGCGGCCGAAGGCCTCGCTGTAGGAGCGCGCAGCTTCCGCATCGCCCTCACCCTTGACCTTTTGCGCGTTGCGGAAGGCTTCGGCCACGATCACTTCGCGTTGGCGATCGGCATCAGCACGAATTTTTTCACCCTCGGCAAAACCCGTGGAACGGAGTTCGTTCGCCACCCGTTTGCGCTCGGCTTCCATACGGTCAAACACCGACTTGGTGATGGTTTCGGCATAGTCCACCCGGGTGATGCGCACGTCCACCACCTCCATGCCCCAGGGCTTCTCAGCACCGCTGACGGCGGTGATGGCCTGGCGCTTCACGTCGGCCATGAGCTGTTCGCGTCGGGTGGACAGCAATTCGCGCACGGTACGCTTGTTGACCTCTTCTTGGAAGGCGTTGCGGACCACGCGGTTCAGCTGTACCGTGCCAGCACGCTCGTCCAAACCCACGTTGCGGATGTAGGCCGACGGTTCACTGATGCGCCAGCGCACATACCAATCGATCACCACGCGCTGTTTCTCGGCCGTCAGCATCGGCTCGGTGTCATCTTGAAGTTGAGGCCGGGCTCGGTGATCACCTTCTGGATCTGACCCAATTGGTAAACGACGCCGAACTGACGCTGATCGACCACAAACAACATGGAACTGGCCAACGCCAGCGCCACGAGGACGGAGGAAAAAAGAAAACCAATCTTGTTCATGACTGTGCCCTGTGCATGCGGTCAGCGGGACTCACGATCGCGGGAACGCGCGTCGTCACGGGTGCGGATGTCCGTACTGGGCAGCAGCGGAGCCGCCGCGCCACTCGAAGTACCGCCACTGGCCGTGCCAGTGGACGCTGGCGCACCAGCGGACTGCATGATCTTGTCCAACGGCAAATACAGCAGGTTGGAGTTTTGACGGGTGTCGATCAGGACCTTGGTCACATTGCCGTAGACCTCCTGCATGGTCTCCAGGTACAGGCGCTCGCGAGTCACCTGCGGCGCCTTCGCATGCTCAGCCTGGATCAGGCGAAAACGTTGCGCATCACCCTGGGCTTGGGCAACGATGCGGGCTTTGTAACCCTCGGCCTCTTCCATCAGGCGGGAGGCAGCACCTCGGGCACGCGGCACCACATCGTTGGCGTAGGCTTCGGCTTCGTTCTTGGCACGCTCACGCTCCTGGCCAGCTTTCAGCACATCGTCAAAGGCGGCTTGCACCTGCTCGGGCGGACGCACCCCCCCTTGCTGCATGTTGATACCCACAATTTCAATGCCCACGCTGTAACGGTCCAGAATGGTTTGCATCAGGGTGCGCACCCGCGGCGCGATCTGGTCACGCTCTTCGGCCAAAGCGGCATCCATGCGCATCTTGCCCACGACTTCGCGCACGGCGGTTTCGGCAGCGCGCAGCACGGCAGCATCCGGGTCGCGGCTGGCAAACAGGTAGGCCCGCGCGTCGTTCAGGCGATACTGGACCGCGAATTTGATCTCCACGATGTTTTCGTCTTCGGTCAGCATCGCCGATTCGCGCAACCCAGTGGCACGCACGATGGCATCCCGACCCACGTCAACCGAGCGGATCTGGGTGACGAACACCGCTTCGTGGCGCTGGATGGGGTATGGCAAGCGCCAATTGAAACCTGCGCCCACGGTGCTGTGGTACTTGCCGAACTGGGTGATGACCGCTTGTTGGCCTTCTTGCACAATGAAGAAACCGGTGCCCAGCCAAATCAGCAGCGCCACGCCACCGATCAACCCTGCGCCAATGCCGGTGCTCTTGGGGTCCGGTTTGAACGACGGCGCACCACCGCCCTGCCCGCCCCCCGAGCCGCCCCGACCGCCGCCCAACAGACCACCGAGCTTGCGGTTGAAATCACGCCAGAGTTCGTCCAAATCGGGTGGCCCCTGGTTGGCGCCTTTCGGTCGCTGCGAGGGGCGCGGTGGCACATCCTGGCGACCATCTTCCTCGGGGCGGTTGTCAGGCCGGTTGTTGTCGTCGTCGCGGCCCCAGCGGGGATCGTTCAGGTTGAACATGCCTTTCACTCGGCTCCACAGCGGCGGGCGAAGACCTGTTGGGTGTGCATTCATGGCAGGTGTTTTTTATGGTGATGGCGGTATTGTGCCCAATCCAGAAGACGCTTCTTCGGCAAAGGCCTCTGGGCCTGCACCCTGCGCCATCAGATGGTCGGACAGCAGTTGACGCAACGCATCCAGGCCTTCGCCCGTGTGCGCGCTCAAGAAGATACGAGGAACACTGAGGCCCTCAAGTTCCATGCAATCGGTACGTTGCAGCGGACGACGCTCAGGGTCGATCGCGTCCAGCTTGTTGAACACCAGCACCTGTGGAATATCGGCCGCGCCAATTTCGTGCAACACGGTCATGACGTTCTGGATTTGCTCCGGGTGCGCGGGGTTGGACGCGTCCACCACATGCAGCAACAAATCGGCATCGCGGGCCTCCTGCAAGGTGGCTGCGAAGGCATCCACCAAGGTGTGCGGCAAATCGCGGATGAACCCCACGGTGTCGGACAGGGACACACTGCGCCCCAGTTCGCCGAGGTACATCTGGCGGGTGGTGGTGTCGAGCGTGGCAAACAACTGGTCTGCCGCGTAAGCACGGGCCTTGACCAAGGCGTTGAACAAGGACGATTTTCCCGCGTTGGTGTAACCCACCAACGAGATGGTGAACGCACCACGCCGCTCGCGCTGCCGGCGCTGGGTCTGACGCTGGCGCTTGACCTTGTCGAGCCGTTCACGGGTGCGCTTGATGGCTTCTCCGATCATGCGCCGATCGAGTTCGATCTGGGTTTCACCGGGGCCACCACGCATGCCGATGCCGCCTGACTGCCGCTCCAGGTGAGACCAACGGCGCACCAGTCGCGTCGAGAGGTAATGCAAACGCGCCAATTCAACCTGCAGCTTGCCCTCGTGGCTGCGCGCACGCTGGGCAAAAATCTCCAGAATGATCAGGATTCGGTCGTTGACGGGCAGCCCGATGTAGCGCTCCAGGTTGCGCTGCTGTGCCGGGCTCAAGGCTTGGTCGAACAGGATTTCCTGGGCACCATGGGCCTGGGCCAGCACCTTGATTTCATCGGCTTTGCCAGACCCCACATAGAGGGCGGGATCGGGAACGCGCCGTTTGCAGACCACCTTGTCTGCAACCACAAAACCCGCCGTGGCGGCGAGCTGACCCAATTCTTCCAGTGTGTGGTCAAAATGGGGCAAGCCCAAATCGACGCCAACGAGGATGGCACGGGGACGGGTGTCGGCTTTCGTGGGAGAGGAATTCAATGTCGGCAGAAAAAACCCGCCACGGCGAGGTGGCGGGTGGGGGATGACGCGTCAGTCGTTTTCGGCAGACTGGGCAGAAGCGAATTGGACCGGACGGCCCGGCACGATGGTCGAAATGGCGTGTTTGTACACCATCTGGGTCACCGTGTTGCGCAGCAGCACCACATACTGGTCGAACGACTCGATCTGGCCCTGGAGCTTGATCCCGTTGACGAGGTAGATGGACACCGGCACGTGCTCGCGACGGAGCTGGTTCAGAAACGGGTCCTGCAAGAGTTGGCCTTTGTTGTTGCTCACGATATGTTCCGTGTTCACTGAAGTTTTGGGACTATGACCTTACCACAAGCCGCAGTGGGCCGGGCAAGCGACGGCATTAATCGTCTTTGTCGTAGGGGTTGTCGGCGGTCTTGAATTCGATGCGCAGCGGCGTCCCGACCAGATCAAAGGCCTTGCGGAAGCGGCCTTCCAGAAAACGGCGGTAGGCGTCGCTGACGCCTTGCAGCGAGTTGCCGTGAATGACGATCACGGGCGGGCTCATGCCGCCCTGGTGGGCGTAGCGCATTTTCGGCCGGTACATGCCGCTGCGCTTGGGCGCCTGCAACGCGATCGATTCCTGCAACAGGCGGGTCAACACCGGCGTCGGCATTTTCTTGAACGCCGAGGCGTAGGCTTGCGAAATCGACTTCCACAAGGGCGCAATGCCCTGGCGCTTTTTGGCCGAAATGGTGTGCATCGGCGCAAACTTCAGGAAAGCCAGGCGACTTTCAATCGAGCGTTGCAACTGTTCACGCTGATAGCTGTCGATCGCATCCCACTTATTGATCGCGATCACCACCGCGCGGCCACTGTCCAGCACAAAGCCGGCGATGTGGGCGTCCTGGTCGGTCACGCCTTCGGTCGCATCGATGAGCAACAGCACCACGTGCGCGTTCTCGATCGCCTGCAGCGTTTTGACGACGGAAAACTTTTCCACCGCCTCAAACACACGCCCTTTGCGCCGCAAGCCGGCGGTGTCGATCAGCTCGAACTTCTGGCCATTGCGTTCGAACGGCACCGAAATCGCATCTCGGGTGGTGCCTGGCATGTCAAATGCCACCAGGCGCTCCTCCCCCAACCAGGCGTTGATCAAGGTGGACTTGCCCGCGTTGGGGCGGCCAGCGACCGCCAGGCGAATCACGCCATCTTCAGGCGGCGCTTCGTCCAGCACTTCGGTCGGGAATGGCACCCGGTCCAGCGCTGTCTCGATCATGGGCCGAACGCCCTCGCCGTGGGCGGCCGACACTGCAATGACCTCACCCAAACCCAATTCGTAGAACTCGGACAACTGGCCACCGGCCTTCATGCCTTCGGCCTTGTTGGCCACCAGCACACAAGGTTTGTCCAGCTTGCGCAGGTAGTTGGCAATGTCGTGGTCCTGCGCGCTGAGGCCTGCACGCGCGTCCAGCACAAAAATCACCACATCCGCCTCGGTCACGGCTTGCCGGGTCTGTTTCGCCATTTCGCGGTAAATGCCGCTACCGGCATCGGGCTCAAAGCCTCCGGTGTCAATGACGATGAATTCCCGCTTGCCCAAGCGGGCGTTGCCGTAATGGCGATCCCGGGTCAGCCCCGGAAAATCGGCCACGATTGCGTCGCGCGACTTGGTCAGCCGGTTGTAGAGCGTGGATTTGCCAACGTTGGGGCGCCCAACCAGCGCGATGACCGGCTTCATTCTGGACGCCAACCGTAAACGCCGCCATTGCGGGTCACGGCCACCAAGGTACTGCCCGCCAACAACGGGCCGGCCACGATGGGCGAGCCATCGGTGGACAGTCGATTCAAAACACTGCCATCCTCGCGGGCGAACAGGTGCACGAAGCCCTGCGCATCACCCACCACGATGGAGCGCCCGGCCGCCAAAGGCGCGGTCGCACCCCGGTTCAGCAGGCGGTCGTGGGTCCAGGCGCGCTCGCCATTGCGGCGCTGCCAAGCCACCATGCGGCCGTTGCTCTCGATGCCATACACCCGGTCGGCGTCTGCGTGCACGCCCACGGCGCCGTCCGCGCTCTGGGTCCAGGCGACCGCACCACGGGTGGCGTCCACGCACCCCACCGCCGACTGGAAGGCGCGAACACAAACCTGCTCATCCACCCGGCCCACACGGCCCACCAAATCCACCAGACGCTCAATTTCGTTGACACCGCGCGGGCGGGCAACCGCCGCATCCCAGCGCACCGAGCCATTGGCCGGATTCATGCCCACCAAGCGGCCGGCAATACCCGCCACCAAGGTGTCCCCCACCGCGAGCAAAACACCCGGCTGCTGCAGCACCAGAGGATCGGTGCCCCGTGCCGCCTGCAGCCACAAACGGGCTCCGGTACGTCCATCAAAGGCCGCCACAGAACGGTCTGCCATCAGCACAAACACGCGCTGACCAGCCACCAGCGGAGGGGTGAACACCCGCGCTGGCAGGCGCGCACGCCACTGCACGCCTTGGGCGGTGACAGTGACCAACTCGTTCTGGCGGGTGACCGCAGCGGCCACCGCGCCGTCGGTGCCTACGCTGGCGGACAATGGGCTGCCCACTTCAACGCGCCACTGCACCTGGCCCGTTCGGGCGTCCAGCGCATGGATCGTCCCTGCGGCATTGGCCAACACCACGGTGTCCAAATGCACTGCCGGGGTCATCAAGGGGTCTACCGCACCCAGGCTGGCGCTCCAAGCCTGGCGGGCGGGCACCAAGGCAGAAAAAGGCGCCAGCGGCGCGGGTTCTGGCTTCTTGCTGCCGCTGGAGCAAGCGGTCAGAACAGCCGCCAAAACCAGGACAGAAGCGGCGCGAAAACCGGTTTTCAATCGGACGAAAGCACTCACTGGGTTTTCTCCGTGTTGGGGGCACTGGGGTTCACACCCAGTGCGTTGAGCTTGGCTTCAACAAGGCGGCGGTAGTCTGAGCTGGCTTCCATCTCGTCCCACGCCTTGCGATAGGCCTGCCGCGCGTCGTCGGCCTGCCCTTTGGCCAAGAAGACATCACCACGACGGTCGTTGGCCAATGCCGAAAATTCGGTGGCGATGCCCGAGTCGAGCCAACGCAGGGCCGCGTCGTGCTGCTCAGCCGCCATCTCCAGCGCAGCCAGGCGCAAGCGCGCGACCGATTGCAAAGCCACGTCGTCGGACTTGTTCAGCACCTGTTCCAAGGCTTGGCGGGCACCCGCAGCATCGCCGCTGTCTTGCAAGCTGCGTGCAGCCAGCAAGCCCGCGTGGTGGGCTTGTGCGGTACCCGCCACCTGTTGTTGCATGTCGCCCCAAACGCGCTTGACCTTGTCCAGGTCGGACGCCTGGACAGCGCGCTCCAACTCGTCGTACAGCGCGGCCGCTTCCGTCGCGGACTTGCGCTGCCAGTACTGCCAACCGTTCCAGGCGGCGTACGCTCCCAGCACGGCGATCAACACCCAGGTGATGAGGTTGCCGTACTTCGCCCAGAAGTGCTTCAGTTGGGCAAGTTGTTCTTGTTCTTCGAGGTCGTAATGGGTGGCCATTCAGGGCAATCCGGGGAAGGTATCTAAAGACGCGATGCGTGGCATTGTAGGCGCTGCGCCTCAGCGCAGGTGCTGCGCCCAAACAGCCACGTCGGCCATGGGAAAGAGCGTCTGCTCGGTGATGGCCCCGCCCAAGTCCGGCCGCAAGGGCTTGACCGCCACCTGACCTGCTGCTACCTCGCTCTCACCGAACACCAGTGCGTACTTCGCGCCACTGGCATCGGCCTTTTTGAACTGGGACTTCAGGCTGGCCGGGCCTTCCTTACCCAGCGGATTGAGCACCAGGTTCACACCCTGTGAGCGCAACTCCTCCAGCACCACCATTACCGGGGCCATCGGCACCCCAGCCAAGGCCATGGCGAACGCGTCAGGCGCGGCAGGCTGGGGCAGACGCCCCACCTCTTCCAGCAACAGCAGCAAGCGCTCCATGCCCAGGCCCCAGCCCACGGCGGGGTTGGGCTTGCCACCCAACTGGGCAATCAGCCCGTCGTAGCGGCCACCGCCGCACACGGTGCCCTGCGCCCCCAAGCGGGTGGTCACCCACTCGAACACGGTGAGGTTGTAGTAGTCCATCCCGCGCACCAGGCGGGGGTTGATCTCGTACGGCACGCCGGCCGCGTCCAACACGGCACGCACGGCGTTGATGTGCGCCAGCGACGCTTCGCCCAGAAAATCGATCAGCTTGGGGGCCGACTCCACCACCGCCTGCATCGCCGGGTTTTTGGTGTCCAGAATGCGCAGCGGGTTGGTGTGCAAACGGCGGCGGCCATCTTCGTCCAGCAAGTCGGCATGGGCCTCCAGGTGCGCGATCAGGGCTTGGCGGTGCGCCTGGCGCTCATCGGGCTGCCCCAGGCTGTTGAGCTGCAAACACACGTCGTCGCCCACCGTGAGGCCCAGATCGCGCCACAGCGCAGCGGTCATCAGGATGACTTCGGCATCGACATCGGGGCCAGCGAAACCCAGCACCTCGGCGCCCACCTGGTGGAACTGCCGATAACGGCCTTTCTGCGGCCGCTCGTGCCGGAACATGGGGCCGATGTAGTACAGGCGCTTGCCGCCTTCGTACAGAAAATTGTGCTCGTTGATCGCACGCACCGACCCGGCAGTGCCTTCCGGGCGCAGCGTCAAGCGGTCACCGTTGAGGCTGTCTTCGAAGGAATACATTTCCTTCTCGACGATGTCGGTCACCTCACCCAAGCCGCGCACAAACAAGGCCGTGGGCTCGACGATGGGGGTGCGCATGTTCTGATAGCCGTAGCGCTTCATCAAGGCGCGGACCTTGTCCTCCAGCCACTCCCAATGCGCCGAATGCGGCGGCAGGATGTCGTTCATGCCTTTGATGGCTTTGAGCACTTCGGCCATGGGAATCTGTTTTCTTTCTTAGGATCAGGGAGCGAGATCGGGGGCGCCAAAGCGGCGCTCAATGTAGTTGTCCACGATCTGCTGGAATTCTTGGGCAATGCCCTCGCCGCGCAAGGTCATGGCTTTTTCGCCATCGATGAACACGGGGGCCGCCGGCGCTTCACCGGTTCCGGGCAGGCTGATGCCAATGTCGGCATGCTTGCTTTCACCAGGGCCATTGACGATGCAGCCCATCACAGCAACCTTCAAGCCTTCGACGCCTGGGTAGCGCTCACGCCATTGGGGCATGGACGTGCGCAGGTAGTCGTCGATTTGTTTGGCCAGCTCCTGGAACACCGTGCTGGTGGTGCGGCCGCATCCAGGGCAGGCCGTGACACTGGGCACAAAGGTGCGCAAACCCAGCGCCTGCAAAATCTCCATCGCCACCACGACTTCCTGGGTGCGGGACTCGCCGGGCTGCGGCGTCAGCGACACACGGATGGTGTCGCCAATACCCTGCTGCAACAACACCGCCAGCGCGGCTGTAGACGCCACGGTGCCTTTGGTGCCCATGCCCGCTTCGGTCAGGCCCAAATGCAAGGGGTAATCGCACCGCTCGTGCAACTGCTGGTAAACCGCGATCAGGTCTTGCACGCCGCTGACCTTGCAAGACAACACGATGTCCTCGGGCTTCATGCCGAGTTCCTGCGCGCGCTGGGCCGACGCCAGGGCCGAAGTGATGAGCGCCTCGTACATCACCTGCTTGCCTTCCCACGGCTGCGCGCGGCGCGCATTCTCGTCCATCATGGACGCGAGCAGGTCTTGGTCCAGACTGCCCCAATTGACGCCGATGCGCACCGGCTTGCCCCAGCGCACGGCGGCTTCCACCATTTGCGCGAACTGGCGGTCCTTCTTGTCGCCCCGCCCCACGTTGCCCGGGTTGATGCGGTACTTGGACAGGGCTTGCGCCATGTCGGGGAAATCGGTCAGCAATCGGTGTCCGTTGTAGTGGAAGTCACCGATCAGCGGCACCGAAATGCCCATCCGGTCCAGTTGCTCGCGAATGTGAGGCACCGCCTGAGCCGCTTCGTCGTTGTTGACGGTGATGCGGACCAACTCCGACCCGGCCAAAGCCAGTTCTTTGATCTGGATCGCGGTCCCGATGGCATCGGCGGTGTCGGTGTTGGTCATGGACTGCACCCGAACCGGCGCGCCCCCCCCCACTGTGAC
>CAZGDZ010000026.1:0-11866 GCA_964524855.1 uncultured Macromonas sp. | reverse complement strand
GAAGCCGAAGCCGCGATGTGGTGCAAGGCCAACATGAAGAAGCCGATTGTGGGCTTCATCGCTGGCGTGACCGCCCCTCCCGGCAAGCGCATGGGCCACGCCGGTGCGCTGATCTCCGGTGGTGCCGACACGGCCGACGCCAAACTGGCGATCATGGAAGAGTGCGGCTTCACCATCACCCGCAACCCGTCGGAAATGGGCAGACTGCTCAAGGGTTTGCTGTGATGGCTGGGGCGGCCAGCTCGCGCTGATACCGCTCGTCCACTGCGCCCAAAAACCGGCCGCCCCCGCTCTGGGTCGGCCGGTTTTTTTGTGGGTTGGCGCCCTCGACACCGGCTACACTGAGTGCACATTTTTTGCACCCAGCCGCCGACGATGCAATCCGACTTTTTCAGCCTTACGGACCGGGGGCTGGTGCGCGCCAACAACGAAGATGCCGTGGTCGTCGCGCCCGCGCTGGGATTGGTGGTGCTGGCCGATGGCATGGGCGGCTACAACGCCGGCGAAGTGGCCAGCGCCATGGCCTGCGACCAGGTCAAACAACACTTGGAGCCCCACCTGCAAGCGGGCTTGGTGGGCGCACGCGAATTGCGCCGCCTGCTGCAAGACAGCGTCAGCGCCGCCAACCTGGCGGTGTACGAAGCCTCGTTGACACGCCCCGAATGCAAAGGCATGGCCACTACCTTGGTGGTGGCGGTGTTCACGGGCACACGCCTGACGGTCGGCCACGTGGGCGACTCGCGGCTGTACCGTTTCCGCCAAGGCCAGTTGGTGCAACTCACGCACGACCATTCCTTGCTGCAAGAACAGATCGACGCGGGCCTGGTACCCCCCGATATGGCGCGCGCAGTGCAGTACCGCAACCTGGTGACGCGGGCGGTGGGCGTGGCTCCCTTCGTGGAGCTGGACGTCGCCGAACACGTCGTGCAACCTGGCGACACCTACCTGATCTGCTCCGACGGCCTGAACGACATGCTGACCGACGGCCACATCGGCCAGATTCTGCGCCGCGAACGGTCGCTGGCCACGGCGGGTCAGGTGCTGCTGCAAGAGGCCAACCGCGCGGGCGGGCGAGACAACATCTCGCTGGTGCTGGTGCAATGTTCACCCGATCCAGCCCGCACCGGCCTGCTGGCGCGCCTGTTGCCTCTATGATGCGGACTTGACCCAGCCCTGGAGTTTGCGATGCCCGCCATCACCATCACCCTGGACGGGGTGGCCCTGAGGGACATCCCGCTGACCAAAGCCCGCACCACGTTGGGCCGACGTCCTTACAACGACATCGTCATGGACCACCTCGCCGTCAGCGGTGAACACGCGGTGTTCGCGCTGCACCCCGACGGGGTCGAACTGCTGGACTTGCACAGCACCAACGGTACTTATGTCAACGGCAAGGCGGTGGTGTCGGCCCGCATCAGCGCCGACGATTTGATCGAGATCGGGCGCTACCAGATCCGGCTGCATGCCGCTGCACCCGACAGTGGCACGGCCGGCGCGCCCCAGCCGCTGCTCGCGCGGCACACATCAGAGCCAGTGCCGGCGCCCGCCCCCGATACGCCTGTGCCAGCCCAAGGCAACGCACGCATCCAGGTGCTCAATGGCCCAGCAGCAGGCAAAGAAATGCCATTGACCAAAGTGGTAACCACGCTGGGCAAACCCGGGATCGCGGTGGCGGCCATCACGCAACGCAGCCACGGTTATGTCCTGACCCTGGTGGATGGCCACAGCCCACCCACCGTCAATGGGCAGTCCGTGTCCGGCACCGATCCTATCCACCTCCAGCACAACGATGTGATTCACCTGGCGGGCACCGACATGCGTTTTTTGATCACACAGGCCTAAAGCCCATCCCTCCAGCCACTGGATGCCAAACCTGCCCATGACGCCGCGTACCTTGCGCCTTGTGTTTCAGCCCGGCTCACCGCTGCGCGGGGAACCGCACCCAGACCACTGATGCGTCCGCTTCGACACCTGCGACGGACAGCTCTCACTGCACTGCCGTTGCTGCTGGCACTCCTCATCGCGGGTGGTTGGTGGCATCCTGCCTTCGTTCAGAAATTGGATGCCTTCGTCTACGATGCCCGGTTGCGCGCGAGCATGTCGAGCACGCTCGACGACCGCATTGCCATCATCGACATCGACGAACCGAGTCTGGCGGAGATCGGCCGCTGGCCATGGCCGCGCAACCAAGTGGCCGATTTGGTGAACGAGCTGTTTGAGCGCCAGCGGGTGGCGGTGCTGGGCGTCGATGTTGTGTTCGCTGAAACCGATGAAAGCTCCGGCCTGAAAAGCCTGCAAACGCTGGCTGCAGGTCCTTTGAAGCACGAACCAGGGTTCCAGCGTGAACTGGCGCGACTGGCACCGACGCTCGACAACGATCAACGCCTGGCCGACGCCCTGCGCCATCGACCGGCGGTGCTCGGCTACTACTTCACCAGCGACCGCCATGGCCACCGTTCGGGAGTCTTGCCCGAACCGGTTCTGACGCGGGCTGATCTGGGTGGAGAGGGCTTTCACGCCACCCAGTGGAATGGCTATGGCAGCAACATCCCCGTGCTGGCGGCAGGGGCGCCCAGCGCGGGGTTTCTGAACGCCATTGTGGACACCGATGGTGTGGTGCGCTCGCTGCCGCTGCTCGCGGAATTTGACGGGGACTACCATGAGTCGTTGGCTCTGGCCGTGTTGAGGTCCGCCATGGGATTGCCTGACGTGATTCCCAGCTTCCCCCCCGGCGACCCACTCGCAAACCAACACCCGCACTTGGCCAACGTGGTTCTGGCCCAGGGGGATCGGCATCTCGCCATTCCGGTGGACCCCCGGGTGGCGATGCTGATTCCATTTCGCGGAAATGGTGGTCCCCAGGGGGGAGCCTTCAGCTACCACTCGGCCGCAGACGTGCTTCGAGAGCGGCTCCCACCCCAATCGCTCGAAGGCAAAATCGTCCTGCTCGGCACCACCGCACCGGGCCTGATGGACTTGAGAAGCACGCCCGTCAGCGAGGTGTTTCCCGGCGTTGAAACCCACGCCCACGTGCTGTCAGCGATGCTCGATGGCCGCGCTCTGCTCCGCCCCGACTACGCGACCGGCTTTGACGTGTTGCAAACCCTGGTGGCCGGCCTGCTGCTGCTGGGGCTGCTGCCACGCCTGCCTGCCGTGGGTGCTGCACTGCTCACGCTGGCAGTGGCCGGCGCACTCATCGGACTGAACGCGGGGCTCTATGTTGCAGCGGGGCTGGTGCTGCCCATCGCGTCGGTGGTGCTGATGGTGGTGCTGTGCTACGTTGCGGACACGGTTTACGGCTATGTCGTCGAGAGCCGAACAAAGAGGCAACTGGCGGGTTTGTTCGGCACCTATGTTCCGCCAGAACTGGTCGATGAAATGCTCAAGGAGCCCGAGCACTACGACATGCGCGCCACCGAACGCGAGTTGACCGTCATGTTCAGCGACATGCGGGGATTCACCAGCCTGTCAGAAACCATGACGCCACAGGCCCTGCAGGAATTGCTCAACCAAGTTTTCAGCCGCCTGTCAGTGTGCGTACGGCAGCGTCGGGGCACGATCGACAAATTCATGGGCGATTGCATCATGGCCTTCTGGGGGGCACCAGTGCCCACCAGTGAGCATGCGCGGCTGGGGGCGTTGGCCGCGCTGGACATGCGCGCCGCCATTGCGGCAATCAACCTAGAGCACCAAGCCCGCGGACTGCCCCCCATCGGCATGGGAGTTGGACTCAACACTGGGCACATGTGCGTGGGCGACATGGGGTCCGACCTCCGTCGCAGCTACACAGTGATCGGTGACGCTGTGAACCTGGGGTCACGGCTGGAAGGTCTCAGCAAGCACTACGGCGTCGATATCGTGGCCAGCGAGAGCACGCGCGCACAAGCGGGCGACGACTTGGTCTGGCAGGAAATTGACCGGGTCCGCGTCAAAGGCAAAGAAGCCGCCGTGACCATCTACACCCTGCTGGGCCTGGCGTCTGAACTCCACCCCGATCAGCAGGTGGCACTGAAACTGTGGGACGAAGCTTTGCAAGCCTACCGCCAGCAGGCATGGTCGGCTGCTCTTTGCAAGCTCGATCAGTTGCAAGCGGCAGATGCCAACCACCCGCTGTACCACCAACTGCGCCAACGCATCGACGCTTGGCAAACCGAAACACCACCCCCAGGCTGGGACGGCAGCACCAGGTTTGATTCGAAATAAAGTTACGGTAGCTGCCCATCCCGAGAAGGCGTTTCGAGAATGTCCGTCAGGTCCACCCACTCGAGCGCTGAAGGGAACCATGGGTAAACCGATGCCGATGGTTGCGCGCCTTCGGGACGCAACGGCATGGGCAAATGAGTCTGGCTGGTTTGACCACCCCATGTGTCTTCCGGCGCAAGGCCGTCAGAAAGGCGCACTGTTTCTTGATCCAGGACACGAACCTGGCGGTCGGTGAAGATGGCCGGTGGAGCAATCAATCGACGGGCCGCCACTTGGCTGTCGGGCACATAGAAGTACTCTTGCTGCCCGAACACCACATCGCCGCCGGCATTGGTCACGCCAATGAGTCCATCGGCAACACCACCATAGGTGCCGTTGTTCTCCTGCCCACCCCCAGGTCGCGCACAATCGTCTTGGCAATGCAGCGCGACAAAATGGGTCCCTCGCACCCCGACCACCGCTGTCGGGGTCGTCAGGGAAACGCTGGGGGGATTTGCCTTGCCAATCAACCCCGTCACCGTTCGCAACCCACCCTTGGCCAAGGACACCGCAAGCTTGTCAGCAGCGACTTGGCCGGTGTGCTGGTATTGGTCGATTTTGAACACGGTGTTGGCTCGCAACGCGACCAGTGACTCGTCCGTGAAACGCAACTGCACCGACGCACGATCGCCAACGAACAACGCATCGCCTGCTTCCAACAAAGCGCCCGCCGCCAATCCCTGGCGCTGCCCTTGCCGTTCCAATTGCGACTCGCCCTTGGCCAGCAACACGCGCGCCACGGGTTGTGCCTGGGCCAGACCAACCCCAGCCAACAACACCGCCAACAGCGCCCCGGGGAGAAAACCGTGATTACCCATACGTACTCCGTCTCACTTGATTTCGTAACGCACTTTGGCGAAGTATTCGCTGCGGGCGTTGTCGTGCCAGTCCACGTTGGAGCGTTGCCGCTGCCGTGACCATTCTCCTTGAAGGGTCCAATGCCGGGTCAGCCGGTATTGCACGGTGAGGCCGGTGTTCCACAATTGATCATGCCGGTTCGCCATCCCTGGGCCGTAAGGGGCACGGTATTGGCTGTTCATCACCCTGGCGTTGAGCACCACCAGCCAGCGGCTGGCTGGACGAAAAGCCAGCTGGCTTTTCAAAGCCACCAAACTGCGGGACAAATCCTCTCGACCAAGGTGGTTGTGCTCCCGGCCCATGATCAGCTCATTCACCCACATTGGTGCCCAGGCATGGGTGAAGAAATAAGACCAATTGACGCTGGCCTGGAGCAGCGCGCTATCCCGCACCCCGCCATCCGTGGTCACGGTGCCTCCGGAGCCGTCCTTGTTGCGTGGATACTGAATGCTGTGATAGTTGAGATCGGAATAGCCCAAGCTGGCACCCCAACGGTGGAACTGGTCAGGCCGGTGGTACCAATCACCCGTGAGCGAAGTCACATCCAAATACCGCTGCCCATCAACCCGGGCTTGCCGGTGGTCCAACCCCAATCGGTAAAGGTGGCGCCCCTGAGCCATTTCCACGCCCGCCTCGGCCGTCACCTCTGCGGCGTCGAACAGGTGATTGGCATTGGCCTGATTCCATTTTCCTCGCGCATGGAGCCCGCCGTAGGCAACCCACCCGGGGAGAAAAGGATAACGACCGTGAGCGCCCAGCGCAGCCAGCACCTGGGTATCGGACTCGCGCTCATAGACCGACCCATCCGGCAAACTCAAGCCCGGGATGTCGGCCACGGGGCCCGCAGGCAATCCTGCATTGATGTTGTCACTGCGACCCAGCCCCGCTTCGGCATAGAAACGACCGGTTGGCCGATAACGCGCCTCGCGCCACCAGATGTTGTCCAGGTACTGCCAAATCACGGCCGCTTCGTCCGGGTCTTTGCCTGTGGCCAACAAGTCTTCAAACTCCTCCTTGGCCCGCAAATCTTCGCCCAACACGAAGTATCCCTTGCCGAGCATGAAGTGCCCCAACCGACTCGGTTGTTGCGCCACATGGCGTTCCAACGCGAACACGGCTTCACCAGGCGCGCCGACATGCAGCGCTGCGATACCGTAGTACAGGTCAAATTGGGGTTGCCCCAACAAGGCCTCATGTGCTCGCCCTAGGGCATAAGCCTGGTCGTATTGAGACTGCCGAACCAGTGCTTGCAACTGTGCAACCACCGACTCGTCCGGCGGCGCTGGCGTCTGCGCCTGCGCCCCCATGCCTGCAACCATCAACCCCGCACACAACACACGCAGGCAGACACGCTGCCAGCCGCTCGAATTTCCCTCCGACATCCCCACTCCTCTCGGCCACGGTGGGCCGGTATTCAGCAATCGATTTGTTCAGGCGCCAAAAAGCGCTCTGCATATGCCCGAAAGACCTGCTTGCTCACGAAGACATCGTACAGATCCGGGTCGATGTGGCCATTGGACTTGAAGTTGTCCATGATACGCAACGCTTGGCTCAGGCTCATGGCCTTCTTGTAAGGGCGATCGTTTGCCGTCAGCGCCTCGAAAATATCGGCAATCCCCATCATGCGGGCCTGCCAACTCATTTGCTCGCGGACCAGCCCTTTCGGATAGCCTTTGCCATCCATGCGCTCATGGTGCCCCCCAGCGTACTCTGGCACATTCAGCAACCCCTTGGGCCAAGGCAGTTGCTCCAGCATGTGGATGGTGGCCACGATGTGGTGGTTGATGACCTCGCGCTCCGCCGGTGTCAGGGTGCCTGCACGCACGGTCAGGTTCTCCACCTCGTTCTCGTTCAGCAGCGGGCACACGCTGCCATCTGGCGCCGTCCAACGGTAGCGCGCGGCCAGCGCTCGGACCCGTTCAATATCGGTGTCACTCATCCGTTCCGCCCCCCGATTGCAGCCCCGCAAAAATTCGCGGTCTTGGTCCAGCACCGCGCACCATGCCTGGTGCTGCGCCTCGGCCATCGAGCGCTCCAACTCACCCAGCGCGATGCCACGCCACATCGCGGTCTCGGCCTCACGCCGCACGACTTCCAGGCGGGTATCGACCCAATGAATGCGGTCGAAAATGGTTTCCAGCTTGGTGGACTTGTCCACCACATGCACCGGCGTGGTGATCTTGCCGCAATCGTGCAGCAGCGCGGCGATGCGCAGTTCGTAAAAGTCCTTGTCGGTCAACCGCACGTCCCTCAGCGGCCCATCGCGGGTGTCATTCACGGCCTGGGCCAGCAACAAAGTGAGCTCTGGCACCCGCTCGCAATGCCCACCGGTGTAAGGCGACTTTTCATCAATCGCGATGTTGATGAGTTTGATGAACGACTCGAACAACTCCTCCAACTGCTGCAACAACTGGCGGTTGGTCAAGGCCACCGCCGCCTGCGACGCCAACGATTCGGCCAAGCGTTGGTCTGCAGCGGAAAAAGCGCTCACCGCTTGTGTCTGAGGATCGATGGCATTGAGCAGTTGCAACACGCCGATCAACTCGCCCTCGTGGTTCTTCATCGGAACCGTCAGGAAAGAGTGCGACCGGTAGCCCGTGCGCTGATCGAACTGGCGCGTGCCAGAGAAATCAAAACCCTCGGCACTGTAGGCATCGGGCACATTCACGGTTTGGCCGGTGTTGGCTGCACACGCGGCCACCAGCGCGTTGTTGGGCGAACCGTCGGCCAAATACAGGGGCAGGTCGTGGAACAAGCCCGTGATCGGCGCCCCGCCAACACCGCCGAGCGCCACCCCGAGAGAGTCGGTGCGGACGATTTCAAAGCGCAAATGCCGCTGGTCGGGGGTCAGCGAGTACAGCGTACCTCCATCGGCACGGGTCAGCTTTTTGGCGGCCACAAGGATACTGTCCAGCAGGCGCTGCAGGTTGCGCTCACTCGACAACGCCACCCCAATGTCATTGAGTTGCTCGAAACGGTGGAACAGGTCTTCGATACGCTCAACCATGGGCGACTCCACTCCGATTTCTCTAGATTCGCGCCGCTTGCAACACATCGCGCGTGCGCAATGCCTCGCGCCGCGCCGCCTCTGCAAAGTCCTCGCCCGCACTCGCGTACAAAATGGCCCGCGACGAATTCACCGCGATGGGCCCGGTGGTATGCCCACCCTGCCCGCGCCAGCCGGCACGCACCGTGGCCTGGGCATCGCCCCCTTGCGCTCCCACACCAGGAATCAACAAAGGCACCGTGGGCGCCAGTTCTCGCACCCGCTCAATTTCCGCCGGATAGGTAGCGCCCACCACCAAACCCACCTGCCCGTTGAGGTTCCACGGCCCCTGGGCCAGGCGGGCAATGTGTTCGTACAGCAGCGGTTGCCCCTCCACACTGGCCAGTCGCTGGCTTTGGAAATCGTCACCACCGGGGTTGCTGGTACGGCACAGCAAATACACCCCTTTTCCGGGGTATTGCAGGTAAGGCTGCACCGAATCAAAGCCCATGAAAGGCGACAAGGTCACCGCGTCGGCACCGTAGCGCACAAAGGCTTCGCGGGCGTACTGCTCGGCCGTGCTGCCAATGTCACCGCGCTTGGCATCCAGAATGATGGGCACCTGCGGCGCAGCCACGCGCATGTGGGCCATCAGGCGCTCCAACTGGTCTTCGGCGCCGTGGGCGGCAAAGTAGGCGATCTGGGGTTTGAAGGCCATGGCCACATCGGCGGTGGCGTCCACGATGGCGGCGCAAAAGTCGTAGATGCGGCGGGGATCGTCGCGCCACTTGAGCGGAAAGCGGCTGGGCTCCGGGTCCAGGCCCACGCACAGCATCGATTGGTTCTGGCGTTCGGCAGCGCCCAGCATGTCGGTGAAGTTCATGGTGGGATTGTAGGCAAGCCGCTTCACGTTGGGGGCCCTCGCTGGGTGGACAATAAGCACTCCAGCCACTTCGCACCTTTGCCATGTGCCAACTGCTTGGCCTCAACTGCGCCACCCCCACCGACGCCCAGTTCAGCTTCACCGGTTTCAGCCGGCGCGGCGGCGGCACCGACCACCATGCCGATGGTTGGGGCATCGCCTTTTTTGAGGGCAAAGGCCTGCGCCTGTTTGTGGACCACGAAAGCGCGGCCCAATCGCGCATGGCGGCATTCCTGCGCAGTTACCCGTTGAAAAGCACCCACATCGTGGCGCATGTGCGCAAGGCCACGGTGGGCCCGGTGCGGCTGGAAAACGCCCACCCCTTCACCCGCGAACTGTGGGGGCGCCACTGGGTGTTCGCCCACAACGGCGACCTGAAGGACTACCACCCCCACTTGCACGGCCACTTTCACCCGGTGGGCGACACCGACAGCGAACGCGCCTTTTGCTGGCTGATGCAGGAACTTGCCAAGTCCCACGCCGGGGTGCCCAGCGTGCCGGAACTGACCCTGACGCTGCAGGAACTCGTGCCCCAGGTGCGGCGCTTTGGCACCTTCAATTTCCTGCTCTCCAATGGGGAAGCGCTGTGGGCCCACTGCAGCACCCAACTCCACTACCTGGTGCGCCAGTACCCGTTCTCGGCCGCCACCCTGATGGACGAGGACTGGACGGTGAATTTCGCTGAAGTCAACCACCCCAACGACCGCGCTGCCGTGATCGTCACCACCCCGTTGACGCGGAATGAAACCTGGACCGCTTTTCAGCCCGGGGAACTTAAAGTGTTCGTGGACGGTTTGCCCCAAGATCCACCCGCCCCATGCCATCGCGTCCGCTGACCCTGCTGTTCTGCGCGCTGCTGGCCGCCGCTGGCCATGCCATGGTCCCGGGCGACGAATCCGTGCGAACCGGCATCGCGCTCTTCATCCTGATTGGAAGCCTCTGGATCACCCAAGCGCTGCACCTCAGCCTCACCGCGTTGCTGGTGCCCCTGCTGGCGGCACTGACCGGCATCTTGACGGTGCGGGAAGCCTTGGGCGCGTTTGCCCAACCGGTGATCTTCCTGTTTCTAGGCGGTTTTGCACTGGCAGCGGCCTTGACACGCCACGGGCTGGATATCGCGCTGGCCCAAGCCATTCTCCGCGCTGCCCGGGGGCGCATGCCACTGGCTGTGGCGGGGCTGTTTGTGCTGACTGCTTTCCTATCGATGTGGCTCAGCAACACGGCCACCACCGCCATGATGTTGTCGTTGGCACTCGGGCTGTTGCGTGCCGACGAAGAGCCGCCCACGGCGCCAGACACCACCCCACTCGCCCGCACCCGCGCCTTTGTGCTGCTGGGCCTCGCCTACAGCGCCAGCATCGGGGGCATGGGGACCCTGGTCGGCAGTCCACCGAATGCCATCGCGGCGGCACAAGCGAGCATCAGCTTCGCGCAATGGATGGGCATTGGGCTGCCGCTGGTGTTGCTGCTCTTGCCGCTGATGGTGTTGACGCTCTGGTTGCTACTGCGCCCCGATCTCCGAGCCCTCACATCGGCCGGCGTGGCGCCGCAGAACGCCACCTTCGTCTGGACCCGCGATCGGCGACTCACCCTCGGGATCTTCGGCCTGACCGTTGCCGGCTGGGTGTTCAGCGCCCCACTGGGCAGGCTGTTGGGGGTCAGCCAGGACATGGACACCCTAGTCGCTCTCGGCGCGATTGGCCTGCTGGGCGCCACCGGTGTGCTGGAATGGCGGGACTTGGAGCGGCAGACCCAATGGGGTGTACTGCTGCTGTTTGGCGGTGGTTTGGCGCTGAGCCAGGTGATGTCGGTCACGGGGGCCAGTCACTTCCTGGCGCAAGGGCTGATGGCCCGTGTCGAGGGTGCGCCCGTCAGTTTGATCCTTTTGGCGCTCATCGCCTTTGTCGTGATGCTGACGGAACTGGTCAGCAACACCGCCAGCGCCGCACTCATTATTCCCATCGTCATGGGCTTGGCGCCCGCTTGGGGAATGAGTGAAGCCGGTGTGGCCGTGGCCGTTGCGGTATCGGCGTCCTGTGCATTCATGCTGCCGGTGGCGACGCCACCGAATGCGATCGTCTTTGGCTCCGGTTTTGTCTCTCAACGCACCATGATGCGCTGCGGACTCGCCCTGAACCTGGTCGCGACGTTCACCGTCGCTGTGGCACTGTCACTTTGGCGCTGAGGCTGACGAGCACCCCAGCCAACACCCCCACCGCATCGGCCAGCCAGTCCCACACATCGCCGTGGCGCCAACCCGTGAGCGATTGCGCCACTTCAATGAACAAGCCATAGGCCAGCAAACCGATCACCACCCTGCGTACCGACGTGGGCCAGGCCCAACAGCCCAACACCGTCAGCGCCGCAAACCCGCCCGCGTGCTGGGCCTTGTCCCAGAGGTTGAATACCTGAGGCGGCAAATGAGCAACGGGTGTGAGAGACAACGCCAACACCCCCGCCGCAGCGGCGAAAAACACGGCACGGCGCCCCAGCAGCGGCACCGCGCTGAACCAGCGGGAGGCAGCCATGCTCATGCCAGCGCCTTCTCTAGCGCATCCACAAACATGGCAGGCACATCAAACCCCGTTTGCTGTTGAATTTCTTGAAAGCAGGTCGGGCTGGTGACGTTGATCTCGGTGACTTTGTCACCGATCACGTCCAGCCCCACCAGCAGCAGCCCCCGCGCGGCCAAGCGCGGCGCAATGGCGCGGGCAATCGCCCAATCGCTGTCGCTCAAGGGCTGCGCCACGCCCTTGCCTCCGGCGGCCAGGTTGCCGCGCACCTCGGTGCCTTGGGGAATGCGCGCCAGGCAAAACGGCGCGGCCTCGCCACCGATCAGCAGCAGCCGCTTGTCGCCA